>NZ_JBHWUO010000007.1:0-242633 GCF_042736975.1 Streptomyces sp. NPDC059989 | reverse complement strand
ACAAACGCGACTACATCTTCAACGGCACCCTGGCCACAGCAGCCATCGTGATCTGGCTCCGCGATCTCATCAAAGAGCCATCAGACACTGCCTAGCCCCGGGGCCACCGTCGTGACTGCGATCCCGCGGCCGCCGAGCCCGACGGCGAGGGCGTGGGTCATGCCGATCAACGCCCCTTTGGACGCCACGTACGCGAGCATGTGCGCGCCCGGGGGACGCCGGAACGTGTTGGACACAATGAAGACCACCCTGCCGAAGCCCCTTCACGCATCCCCGGCACGAACGCCTGGGTGAGAAGCAGCGCCGACTCGACGTTCACCGCCTGACCTGACGCCAGAGATCGAGATCGAAGTCCTCGAACGGCCCGAAGGCGACCACGGCGGCCGAGTGGACCAGGACATCGCACCTGCCGTAGCGGTCCAGCACCAGCTGCGCGACCTGCGCACATCGGCCGGATCACCAGATCGACCGGGACATCGCCCGTGCGGTCAAGCACCACCACGGTGTGATTGACCGCAAGCCGCGCGGCGATCGCACCAGCGCCGCCGGTAACGACCGCGACCCGCCACCGCCGGCTCCCAACGGTCTCATTCGACGTCAACCAGGACATCAGCCATGGGACTGACGACCACTCCGCCGCAGGTCGACCCCATCGTTCCAACTCACCCCGAAGTCATGCCGATTGATACGTGCCGTGGCAGTGAACCCGGCGCGGCGCCTAGGCCCGAGGTCCCGGCCTTCCTCCCACCAAGGAGTATCCCACCCCCCAAGTAGATGACGTCGAAGGTTACGGGGCGCGTCACGCCACGTACCGTGAGACTCCGGCACCTCGAACTCGGTTCCGCTCACCTGATGAATGCGGGACCCGACGAACGTCCAGGTCGGGTGGTGCTCGACGTTGAAGAAATCAGCACTGCGGAGGTGGGCGTCGCGCTGGGGCTGACCTGTGTACACCTGGGTCGCGTCGACCGTCGCCTCGACGCGCGCCTTTTCCGGCTCGTCGGGATCGACCTCCAGAAGGCCGTGCACGTTCTTGAGCTGTCCCCGCACGTAGGTGACCACCATGTGCCTGGCGCGGAACTCCACCGCGGTATGACCGGGCTCGAAGAACCATTTGGTCATGGCCATGTGCGCCCCTGACTTGCCCCTTCAACCAGGACGGGCCCAATGGCGGTCACGGAGCGAGCGCGTACGGCAGCCATGGGGGCCGACGTGCTCGTGGTGCGTCACCGGTGTTCGTTCAGACCCTCGGCGATGATGGAGACGCCGATTCCCAGCATCCAGACGTCCTTGGCCAGCACGGTTCCCTGCTCGGTCGGGCGCAGGCTGCCTTCCTGCCGCATCCCCGGTGTACGCAGGTAGAGCCCGATCGTGCCGACGGAGAATGCGGTGAGCGCAACCCCGGCGACAGCTGCAGGGACGACCGGCAGGAGCAGTGTCGTGGCAATGGCGAGCTCCCCGGCGGAGAGCAGCTGTACGAACTTCTGGGCGTCGTGCTTGCCCAGAAACGGGTAGGTCGTGGCAGCGAACTGCTGCAGCCTCTCCGCGGTGGCCTCGTCCGCACCGAGTTTCGAGAGCCCGGAGTTCAGGAAGAACGCGCCGACCGTGAGTCTGAGCGGAAATTGCCGCGCTGCGGAACATCGTGCCCAACCGGGTGCCATGCCGATCCTCCCAACATTGGCCCCACATACCACCCTGCCATCCGTTCGAACCATGTCAAACGGAGCCGATGCTCCCCCACCCGCCGGCCCCAGAGCCCCGGACCAGGTCAGGGCAGGTGAAGCTGCCAGTCCGCCGGGACTTTGCCCCGCGGCCCCGGGGTCGGCCCTCACGGGGCGCCGCGGCCCCCGTGCTCTGCGCTGCGCTCCGGTTGGCGGGCCCACCGACCGGGGGTGACGATGTGAATATGAAGTTCCGTCGAAGGAGAGCGAGATGGGGCTCGACCAAGCGGTTGACAGCGCAACATTGACACCGAATATGTATGTCACCAACGCGGATGTCCGACAGAGCACCTGGCACGAGAGCGCATTCCTCGGCTCGCTGTTCGCGGAGTCCGTCCTGGATGACTCCCAGTTCCTCTACGGCAAAGCCCAGCGCACCACGTTCGCCGGCACCGTCCTGGACGGCAGCCGCCTCGTGGGCTGCTCGCTGCGCGACGTGGTCATCGAGAATTGCGACCTCAGAGGTCTGATCATCGACGGCGTGCGCATCGGGGACCTGATCGCACCGGGGGAAGGGGCTCACTGATGTCCACACCCACACCCATGATCTTCATCCACCCCGAGCTGCGTCCGGATCTCGCCAGTACCCACGACGTCGAACCGGTCGGCATCGAGGAGGCCATCCGCGCCGCGGTGGCCCGCGGGGAGCAGGACGGGGACAAGCAGGACGGCGTGGAACGCCGCTTCCTGGCCGGCCTCGACAATGCACAGGACCGCACCGGCAAGGAGCAGAGCGAAGGGACCGGCAAGGAGACCTCCGACACGGGCAAGGAAGCCTGCGACACCCAGGTCAGGGTGGTATACGGCTCCATGCCGCCCGTGCAGGCCTTCATCCGTCCGATCATGTAACCCGACGCTGATGATCCTGCTGCTGGGGGCCGACCCGGACGATCCCGCGGTGGACTCGTTCGACGGCTATCTGGCACGCCGGTCGATCGCGCATGCGGTCTGCCGCGACCCCGGCCGACTCGCGTTCGCTGTGCGCATGGAGGCCGACGGCCGGACGCGGGTCCGACTGCGTCTGCCCGGGCACGGCACGCTGCAAGGCGACGAGGTGGCGGTGTTCGTCCGGAACCCGTGGGCGCTCGTGCCGGCCGGCCGGGACGGCCCGGACGCCCGCTTCGCCGCCGACGAGTACCGCGCCGCACTGTGGTCCCTGTGCGCCTTCCTCCCGAACGTCGTCAACCGACCGGGCCCGCAGGCATGGCCCGACGACCCCGAGCTGCGGCGCCGTCTCGAACCGTCGACGGTGCTCCCGGAGTGCTGGACGACCGACTGCCGAAGGCTGCTCGACGGGTGGGCACGCCGCGCGTCACCCGAGCTCCACGTGGAGGACCTGCTGACCCACGAGCGGCGGGTCGTCACCGAAGCCGGCGCTCTCGGCCCCGGAAGCACCGGGGGCCCGGGGACCACCGCACATCTCCGCGCCTTGTTCGCACCGTCCAGTGCGTACGTCATCGAGTTGTGCGTGGGGCGCCGGTCCTTCACCGTCCTCAATGAGCCCTGCGTGGACGTGGGCGCCGAGCCGTACCGGAAGCTCGTAAGCGACCTCGCCGCTGCCCTGCACGGACAGGGCATCCGCTTCTTCGCCGTCGCCCTGGTCGCCGACGAACGGCACCGGCTCTCCGTGAGCCGCATCCTGCCCGTCCCGCCCTTCGCGTGGTACCGGGACATCTCCGACGCAGTGCACGAACAGCTCTGCGCCGAACTCGGCCACGGTCCAGAGGCGGAGACGGAGGACGTCCGATGACCGTTCTCATCATCGGTTCACCCCATGACCGCACGATCGTGCACACCGTCTACAGCGCACGGCACCAGGGCGTCCCCTGCCTCTTCTTCGACAGCGTGATGTTCATGCGCTCCGGCACGTACTGGTGGGATGCCCGGAGCCGATGCGGACGCTTGAGCACCGGAGCGCTGACCGTGGACCTGCCCGACGCCGGGATCACCGGGATCTACGCTCGGCTGATCGATGCCGTCGACAGTTTCGACGGTCCGGACCGCGCGCCCGCCGCAGCGCGCCTCAGGGCGCTCACGGAGGTCCTCGCGTCCGTGGACACGCTCGTCGTCAATCGCCCCGGCTCCGACATGAGCAATTGGGCGAAGGCGTACCACCTCGGTCTGCTCAGCCGGTGCGGCTTCCGGGTGCCGGCGTCGCTGCTCACCAACGACGAGGGGGAGGCGCATGCATTCCTGCGTGCGCTGCCGGAGGCCGTTTACAAGGGCGCCAGCGGTGAGAAGACGGTGGCTTCGGCCTTCGAGCCCGGCCAGGTCGCGGAGCTGGGGCTGCTGCCCCGCAGCCCGGTGCTGTTCCAGGAGCGCGTGCGCGGTGCGGATGTCCGTACCCACCTGGTCGGCACTGAGCACATATCCGAGCGGATCGAATGCGAGGGCGTCAACTACCAGTACTGCCAGGGCGTCAAGACGTTCGCCCCGGCCCGGGTGCCCGACGACATCGCCGAACACTGCCTGGCATACCGGGATTTGAGCGGTCTGGCGTTCGTCGGGTTCGACTTCATGGTGGGGGACGACGGCGTCTACACGGTCCTGGAAGCCAACCCGATGCCAGGCTACGACGGGTACGACCGGCGCCTGGGGCTGCGCATCTCCCACGCACTGCTCGACCTGTTGCAGGGTCGGGACGGCACTGAGGCCGCTGGCTGACGAGGCCCCCGGCTGGGCTGGGGCTTAGAAGTCATCCCATCTTTTTCGAGCCGAACTTGCCCCGGCCAACAGAATTCGGACCCGTCAAGTCCCCCTTTTCAGGGCCCCCATGTTGACGGAGTCGATCGCGCAGCGGCACCAGTCCAGGTCGCCGCGGGCGCCGAGCTCATCGAGGACCACGCGGTGGGGCTTGGCCCACACCCGGGCCTTGCTCCACTCGGAGAGCGGCCTGCTCGATCTTCGCGCGGTAGGCTGCACGGGCTTCCTCGTCGATCTGCTTCTCGTGTTCGGCGCGCAACCCGGTCCGGCCGTCGAGGCCCTCGCGCAGGATATCGGCGTGCCCGGCATGCCGGATGGACTCGCCGAGGACATGGACCATGACGGCGAACAGGTTCGTGTTGGGATGAGGCTCCGGCCACCACGGCACGTGGCCGGGGGCGTCGAGGGGAAGCTCGTTGATCGTCGCGTCCGAGTGTTCCCACGTGCGCCGGTAGAACCCGATGATCTGATCGCGGGTCTCGTCCTCGGTCGCCCACAGATCGCTGCCGTTGGAGTCCTGCCACCGGGACAGCGGTTCCGGGGAAGGGCGGTCGAAGACCTCGCCGAAGTACCTGGCCTCGACGGTGGCCACGTGTTTGACCAGGCCGAGGAGGTTGGTCCCGGTCACTGTCAAAGGCCGGCGGGCGTCGTATTCGGACAAGCCGTCGAGTTTCCAGAGCAGCGCCTCGCGGTCCCGCCGCAGTCTCCCGTGCAGGTTGTCTTTCGCGAATTCATCGATCATGGGGCATGAGCCTGCCATGGGCTGCTCGTGGTCTCAAGATCCCGTACGTGGTCCGCAACGACCGGCAGAGCCGAGGCCTGGCCATGGCCCCGCCGCCCTGACCTGCTACAAGAAGCTCGCGAAACTTGCCACGTGAGACAACCTCCAAGGAGCGCTTCGGGTGGAGAGTGGCTTCGATCGTGGGCTTTGAGCCCTGCTCCACCCGGTTCGCTGTACAGGGCCCGTCGTGGGCGTCCCGTCAGGCGGGAACCGGTTCGGACTCAGCGTACGGGCTGAGCATGGTGTCGAAGTAGCCCTCCGGGGCTCCCTCCAGGAAGGTCGACAGGTTTTCCAGGAAGGCCCGCAGCGGGGGTGTCGCGTTGTGGCGGTCGAGGTCTTCCTGGGAGCGCCAGACCTCGTACAGGAAGAAGCGGCCGTCCTCGTGCTCGTGGAGGTGGTACTGCAGGTTGCCGGGCTCTTGCCGGGTAGGTTCCACGAAGGAGGAGAGGATGCGCCGGACCTCGTCCGCGCGCTCCGGCCTGGGTCGCAGGAAACCGTAGAGGGCTATGGGGCGGTCTGTGTTCGTCATGGCCCTCACGCTAAGATCTCACACCAATGTGAGGTTCAAGAGGTTGTGAGGAGCACCACATGAAGATCGGCGAGCTCGCCGTCGAGACGGGCACCTCCGTCCGACTGCTGCGCTACTACGAGGAGCAGGGCCTCTTGGAGTCCTACCGCCTCGACAGCGGCCACCGCCGCTACGACGACAGCGCTCCCACCGTGGTCCGGCGTATTCGCGCGCTGCTGGATGCCGGCCTGCCGACCCGGGTCATCCACGACCTGCAGCCGTGCATTCGCCCGGACGGCACGGTCGCCGAATGCAAGCTGGAGACCCTCCAAGAACACCTCCAGGGTCTGGACGACCGGATCTCCGCTCTGTCGGAAACCCGCACCTCCCTTGCCGGGCTCATCTCCGCCACCCAGGCCCGCGAAGCGACAGTCGTGTAGGGAGGCCCACCACCGCTACCGCGCGTTCGCGGTGGCGGGTACAGCCTTTCGGCGCTGTCGCCCGTGCGGTCTGAGCACCGAGGATCTGTCCAACTCGCGTCCGTGAAGCCTCTTGAACGGCCCCGACGGACCGGCGGAGAGGCCGGCCTCCATGAAGCCTGTCCCCCATTCCTCTGCAAGCCGCGGGCGGACTTCCGCGAGGCCAACGCGTTTGAGAACGACGCCACATGGCATTCTCAGGCTGGAGCAGGGCCAGGTCGACCTCGTTTGGCCCAGCGGGCCACCACCCTCGCGCAAGCTGTCCAGGGCATGGGTGCTGGCGTGATCGCCGGGTGAGAGATGTGCGCTTGCCCGTATTCCGGGGATCAGTGCAGTTGTGCCGCCTGGGTGGTTGCCGATGGCTTGGTGGTTCCGTCGGCGGTCGGAGCGGGACGAGGAACCGGCCGAGCTGACGGTTGCGGCGGAGCTGGGTGACGATGCACGCGGTGGCCGGTGACGCGAACCGCGCGCAGGTGATCTGGAAGAAGGCCGCGGGGCAGGACGAGGCGTTCCCGATCACCGCGCTGGGCGTAGCCTTCCGGGGCTGCGGTGACCTGGAGCGGGCCATGCAGGTGTTCCTGCGCGCCGAGGAGCTGGGCGACGGGTACGCGATGGAATACCGGGCGCGGATCCTGGCCGGCTGGGGTCGGCACGAGGAGGCTGACGCGCTGCGAGCACGGGCGGCGACGGCCGAGCGGATGCTCTGAGGTAGAGCGCGACGAGCGGGTTCGTCTCCGAAGCCGGGCGGCTGCGGTTCGCCTGCCGTCACCTGGCCGCCGAGTTTCCCTGCCAGGCCGGTCCGGCTACAACAAGCGCCTGCGGGCGGCGAGCCACACGGATCGGCTGGTTCATCCGCACCCTGGCCCGGGACACCGGCCATGGCTCGACAACGTGTGGATCGTGGGCTCCTCCCCCGGTCGCATGCGCCCGCTCACGCCGCCGTCAACGCTCCGACCTCGCCGGCTGGGCCGCCTGCTCCTACCGCCTATCCCACTCCCGGTGCTTCTGGGGCCTGCGCCTGGTCTGCACACCCGGCGGCCTGCCCATCGCCTGGGTCCTGGCCAACCCCAAAACCGACGAACGCGAAGTCCTTGCGGGCATGCTCACCCAGCACCCCGACCTGCCGGCCGGCCGCTCAGGTCAGACCGTCATCGGAGACAAGGAGTACGTATCCGAACACCTCGACGCCTTCGTGGCCGAGCACGGCCTGACTCTGCTGCGTCCCGGCTACCCCAACCACAGAACTCGGCCGGGCGAGCATCTCCGGCAGCTCGACCTCGAACGGCACGGGGCCAGGACCCCTGCCGGGG
This sequence comes from Streptomyces sp. NPDC059989, assembly GCF_042736975.1. Classification (NCBI taxonomy): domain Bacteria; kingdom Bacillati; phylum Actinomycetota; class Actinomycetes; order Kitasatosporales; family Streptomycetaceae; genus Streptomyces; species Streptomyces sp. NPDC059989. The sequence goes on along the minus strand of NZ_JBHWUO010000007.1, from coordinate 235,131 downwards.
TCCTGGCCCGCGTTGGACAACACATCCTCACGCTGACCTCGGCATCTGGCACAACCGGGTCAACGGAACACCCCTCCCCCCGTCGCTGATCGCCTACGACCACTGAGTAGGACTTCGGCCTTACCCGTCTTGCGGCGGATCGTTCGGAGCGTGGTCGGCGCCGCCGCGACGCAGGGCCAGCAGGATCAGCAGCAGGAAGGCGGCGAACGCGGCGCCTGTGCGGGCGTAGTTGAACGCCTCCCAGCGATCCAGGATCCTGGCGTGATCGAGGGGCGCCGAGGTTGCGGCCCACTCCTTGATCCGGCCGTTGATGGGAACGTTGCCGAGCCGGGTGATCAGGAAGGACGCCAGTGCCAGCAGCCCGGCTCCGCCGGCCAGTCGCCGCGGGGTGCCCCGGGTCATGACGGCCAGCGTCGCGGAGCTGAGTGCGGACAGCGCCATGGCGCCCTGCATGGTGATCCCGTTCATCTCCATCAGCCGGGCGTGGAAGGACAGCCTCATCTCGAGCGGTACCGCGTCGAACGTGGGGACGAGATTGGCCGCGCCGTAGCCGAACGCGCCCGCGAGGGCGCCGGTGGACAGCAGGGCAAGACCCATGACGAGTCGGATGCGCATGTGGAGTACCTCTGTGACTCGAGGACGTGGGCGACGAAGGGCGTGCCCAGTTCACCGTCGTGGCGGCGCGCTTCAGGTGGCGCTCGGCTGGATCATTTTCCGGCCCGTGGTGCTCCCGCCGTCCACGGTGATGGACGCACCGGTCATGTACGGGAAGTCGTCGGAGGCGAGCCCGAGCACGGCGCGCGCGATCTCCTCGGCTTCGGCCATCCGTTCGAGACCGTCGACGTTGAGCGGCCCCCACGCCTGCTTGTACCTCACCCAGTCCGCGTCCGGGATCCCCGGCGGGCGGACGAAGGGGGTGTCGGTGGTGCCGGGCAGCAGGGCGTTGATCCTGATCCCCTTGGTTCCGTACGCGAGCGCCGCGGACTTCACCAGGCCCTGCACCGCCCGCTTGCTCGCGGTGTACGCGGCGCTGTTCGGCCGGGCCTGTTCGGCTGCTGATGACGAGGTACAGATGATGACGCCGCGCTGCGCCCTGAGCATGTGCGGAACTTCGTACTTGATCGCGAGGAACACGCCCCGGGCGTTGGTGGCCTGGACGTCGTCCCACTCCTCGACGCTCATCTCGTGGGGCAGTTTGCCGCCGCCGATGCCCGCGTTGTTGAAGGCCACGTCGATGCCGCCGTAACGGCTTGCGAACCGGTCCACGAAGCCGCGCACCTGGGCGTCCACCCGGACGTCGGCCTCGAAGTAGGTGGCTTCGCCGCCCGCGTCCCGGATCTCCCGTTCCACCTGGCGCCCCAACTCGGCTCGTCGGCCGCAGAATCCGACGTGGGCTCCCTCTCGGGCGAACGCCTTCGCGGTCGCCCTGCCGATGCCGGATGTGGCACCCGTGATGAGTACCGACTTCCCCTGGAAACGGCCGCCTTCGGGGCGGGACCTCGACGGGGCACCGGCCGCCTGGGCGGTGGCGCCGAACGCCACGCTCCCCAGGCTCAGAGCGGCCGCACCACCGAGGAGGGACCGCCGCCCCACGGCTGCGGATCCCGCGTCTGCGTCGGCACTCGTGTCCGTGTTCACCTTGATATCCATGAGGATCATCCTCGCCGCCCGCCCCGGGTTACCGATTCCGTCCACCGGCCGGACATCGCGGCCGGTGGGAGGACGGGTCCTCCTCCCATGGCAGGACCCCCGGCGCACGGGCGTCCGCCTATCGTGGGGGCCATGAACCGATCTTGGATCGAGCTTGCGTTCGACAGAAGATTCGCCGGCATACGGATCCTGGCGCTCGCCGGCGTACTGGTCGGGTACTTCCTGCTGCTGCAGCAGCCGTCCGGGGCGCGGGACTGGGGCGTTGCCGCGGCCGGGGTCGTGCTGTGCCTGGTCGCGGGGAAGTGGGTGTTCGGCGCGCTCCTGGCGCAGTCGGTCCTGCTCATGGCCGCGCACGCGCTGGGCGCGAGCACCGCTTCGTCGGTGAAGGTGCTGGCCGCCGTCACCCTCTTCGAGCTGGCGGTACAGCGCTCCGGACGCCTCCTCGCCGCCGGGGCGACGGCACTGGCGCTCACCATCGCCGTGCACCGCTTCGAAGAGCTGCCCGGCGGTTTCCTGCCCGTGCTCTACAAGATGGGCATCGTCGCCGGCGTGCCGCTGCTCCTGGGCTCCTACGTACGCGTGACCCGCGACGCCGCACTGCACGCGCGGGAGCACGCGCAGCAGCAGGAGCTCCGAGCGGAGCAACGGCTCCTGGCCGGCCGTACGGCGGAGCGCACCGCCATCGCACGGGAGTTGCACGACCTCGTCGCCCATCACGTTTCCTCGATGGTGCTGCGCGTCGGTGTCGCCCGGCACGTCACCGCCGCCACCGGCACCAACGACCCGCGGATCACCGACGTCCTCGACGACCTGCATTCCAGTGCCGGTGCGGCACTGACCGATCTGCGGCGCCTGGTGGCCGTGCTGAGAGCCCCGGACCAGACCGGTCCGGAGACCGATTGCCTGGTCACGCCCGGGGCACTGCCGGCGGCATTGGAGTCGGTGGTGGAACACGTCCGTCAGGCCGGCCTGACCGTGACGCCCTCCGTGGACCCCCGTGTCGCGGGGCTCGACGCGGTACGTGGCCTCGCCGTCCTCCGCCTGGCTCAGGAGGGCCTGGCCAACGCGGCCAAGCACGGTGGGCCCGGCGCACACGCCGAGCTGACCGTGCGGGTGGCCGATGACGCCGTGCACGTGACGATCCAGGATGACGGGGCCGGAAGGGCCCGGACGGAGGAGCCGTACCCTTCCGGACACGGCTTGATCGGCATGCGCGAACGGGTGGACCTGCTCGGCGGCCGACTGGACGCGGGCCCCACGGCTGAGGGCTGGCGGCTCACCGCCGAACTTCCCGCCCTCGCATCCGACATGGAGCCCCAGCCGTGATCCGCGTCCTCGTCGTCGACGACCAGCAGCTCGTCCGTATGGGGCTGCGCATGCTCTTCGAGCAGGCGCAGGACATCGAGATCCTGGGCGAGGCGGACAACGGCGCGGAGGCGGTGCGACTGGCTGAACGCCTGACTCCCGACGTCGTCCTCATGGACTTGAGAATGCCCGGCATGGACGGCATCACGGCCACCCGTCGGATCCTGGCCGCACGCCCTGCCACCCGGGTCGTCGCCCTCACCACGTTCGACGACGACGACCATCTGTATCCGGTGCTCGCGGCCGGAGCCTGCGGTTTCCTCGTCAAGGACACCCCACCGGCCGAACTCCTGGAGGCCGTACGCCGGGCCGCCAACGGAGAGGCCCCTTTCAGCCGGGACGTCCTTGCCCGCCTCGTCGCCCGGGCTCTCCACACCCGTTCCTCCTCGAACACCCTTACGGACATGCCGGTGTCGGCCATCACCCCACGCGAGCGGGAGGTGCTCGGACTGCTCGGCGTTGGCCTGTCCAACAAGGAGATCGCCGACCGACTGCATCTCGGGGTCACCACGGTGAAGACGCACGTGGCCAGCCTGATGGCGAAGACGGGCCGGGACAACCGCATCCGCCTCGCGGTTCTCGCCGTCCTCACCGGTATCACGCCGAACTGACCCGCCCCCCCTGCCCGTGCCCCTGCCCCTGCTCCGAGCAGCCGCCGCGCCGATACGGGCGCAGCACTCGCCGGCCACATCCCGCCGGCGGTCCCGGCTCGGGCTCCGCGGATCCTGGGGGCACCGCCCGCAGCGAAAACGCGTCCGCGACCGTCACCGGCGGTGCGGGCGGCACAGCAGGCACCGGCGGCACCGGATTCCAGGCCGGGCCGGCCGGAGAGCCCGGCCAGGCCGGCGCCCAGACCGCCTGACACCGGATTGCGCTGCCTCACGCTGCCCAGGCTCCCACCAACACCGGGAGCCTGGCCACACCTCCCCATGGCCCAGGCGCCCTCGACATCGACATCGACACCCGTCAGGCTGAGACCCGACCAAAGTTCGATGGCACACACTCAGCCTTCGCTGGCACGGGACATCTCAGCGCAGGTGGCGTAGCTCGCGCAGTCCGTAGTCCGTAGTCCAGTGGCGGCCATCCCCTCTTCCGCCGGTGTGGCCCCCGGCCAAGATGCAGGCGTGCCTTAGAGCCAGGGATCGAGGGCGTGCTTGCCCCGCGTCTGCCCCGCCTCAAGCAGCGCCAGCACCTCTGCCCCCTCCGCCAGCGAATGCATCTGCGGCGCACCAGGCGCGTACACGCCCGCAACGATCAGCGCACGCAGCTCGGCAATGAGGTCCTGGAAGATCTCCGGCTCTGCCTCCGCCAACGCGAAGATGTGCAGGCCCTTGATCTGGACCCGGTGGGCAAACAGCAGATCCGCCGTCGACAGCGTGGCGTGGCCGGAGGCGGCGCCGAAGACGACGATGCTGCCGGTCACGGGCTTCGCCACCGCCAGGCTGGTGGGGAACGTCGCCTGCCCCACCGATTCCAGAACGATGTCGACCCCGCCCGTCAGCCGCAGGATCTCCTCCACCAGGTCAGGGCGCCGGGAGTCCAACACCTCATCGGCGCCGAGCTCCTTGACGACGGCGTGCTTCTCCGGCGAGGCCGTGGCGATGACCCGCGCACCGTAGTGGCGGGCGAGTTGTACGGCGGCCTGACCGACGCCTCCGGCCGCCGCGTAGACGAGGACGGCGTCCCCGGCCTTGATGTCGCCGAGCGGCTTGAGGGCGGCCAGGGCGGTCGCCCAGTTCAGGACGAAGCCGAGAGAAGCGGCATCACTCCATCCCACAGGGGTCGGGAGGACTCCGGCGGCGGGCATGACCATGTACTGGGCGAAGGCGCCGTAGCCGATTCCGACGACATGCGTCCCGACCGGGAGGGGGTCTTCGACGTCGGTTCCGACGGCGACGATCTCGCCTGCGGCCTCGAACCCGGCGACGTAAGGGGCTTCGGGTCCGCCTTCGTAGATGCCCTTGGCCTGCATGACATCGGCAAAGTTGATGCCGGCGGCGCCAACGCGGATGAGGTACTCGCCGGCTTCGGCGACGGGGTGCATGGCGTCGGAGATGAGCCGGAGATCCTTCGGGCCCTGGTGGGACTGCTGGATGAGCGCGCGCTGCTGCTTGTTGAACGACATGCGGGCACCGTAGAACCTTCACACTTACGTCAGGCGCAAGCGCCGGGTCGCCAGCAGGTAGGCATCGAGTGCGGCATGTTGGTCCTGGAGAACGGCTATGCGCGCCGCCAGGCGGTCTCGATGGCCTTCGACTTCGGCGAGGAACTGGTCACACACCGGCTCGGGTTCATCCGTCAGCCGGGGCAACACCTCCCGTATCAGCCGTATGGGCAGCCCGGACTCCACGAGTTCGCGGATGACGACAACGCGGTCGATGGTGGTCTGGCTGTAGGTCCGGAACCCGTTGGAACACCGTTCCGGAACGATCAGGCCCTCTTCCTCGTAGTGGCGGAGGGACCGCGCACTGACGCCGCTGACTCGGGCCGCTTCACTGATCTGCATGTCTGGTGGCAACGTCCCGGCGCACCGTGATCTTCCCGCGCCGCGATCGGGGCATCTTGGTTTCGGTGGCCTGCGTGCGCGGAGCGCTTCATGAGCACCTGCATGTCCGTGACGACCGTGCCGCGCAGGGGGCCGGTCGCCGTGTCGCGGCGGCGGGCGTAGTCCTGGCACTGCGCGCAGTCGGGGTGGGCGGTGAGGATGGACGGGGGAAACAGCTTGATGGCCTCACTGTGGGCACGGGTGTGGTCGGTGGTTCTGCCATGGTGCGCCCCTTCACGGGTCGGGCCGGTGCCTCTACCTTCGGCCCATCGAAAGGCCCTGGGCAGGGGCATTCAGGTGTCCCGTCTCAGCGATCCTTGACCGATCTCATCGATCCTTGACCGCCCGACCGGGGTCGTTCGGGCATCTACGAGCGGAGCATCCGTAGTGCGTCAGCCAACATAACGGCGCCATCGGAGTGCTGCCCCCTTCCCCGTCTGATCTCGCGACCCGCGCGAACGGCGCGGGAACAGCAGCACACTTCGCCGCATCCGCTAGGGCGTCCGGGATCCGTATCCAGCCGGCGGCCAGACGGGGTCGCCGCCCCATGTGTCCTCAGCGGTCAGGGTGAGGAGCAGCCGCCCGTCCACCACGGCTGCGGCCACGTCCTCGTCGTCGACGGCGGCCTCGGCGAAATCAGCGGGTGCGACGCGGTCGAGCAGGAAGACGAAGTGGAGGGCGAAGGGTGAGCCGTACGAGTGGGGCTCACCGTCGGCGTCGACCATGAAGTTGGCCCGCCAAGCGCCCGCACACAGGGTCCACACGAGATCACCGAGGAACTCCGCGCCCATCAATGGGTCCGCACCGTCGATCACCACCGCGACGTCTTGCTTGCCGTGCCCGGGCCCGTGCCAGTCGCCGAGGCAGTCCACCATGGCATCCCAGTTGTGCTGCTCATGCGGCATGCTCGCACCCCGTCCGTCCGGGGCGCATCCGGGATTACGCCCGCGGCCTGAGCGGTTACGGCGAAGTCGGGAAGGGCAATCCTGGCGTCGTTGCCCGCGCCGTATCCAGATGGAGCTGATGGACCGCCTGTGCCGCGTCGTGGGCCGCCCGTCACGCGTCTGTGCCAGCGGTCCCCGCGATGGCCGGACCGACATCGGTCGGAAGGTGGGCCACGGCCAGGGCGACAGCTTCATCGGCCGTGTTGGCTTCCCCGAGGATGCGGTGATGGGGGCTCTCGAGGACGAGGTAGGGCCGGCCCGGAGACGACGGGGCTATGGCGACCTCCACTCGGAAGGGGAATCCTGTGCAGGAGCTGAACCCGAGCGTCCAGTGGCTGGAGAACACATAGAGCTGTCGCAGCCTCGGTTCGGCATGAGTTGCTTCCACAAGTTCGCCGAACTCAGGGAAATCCGGCGCCTCTGATGCCTGCTCCCGCATCTTCCGCCACTGCAGCTCCACCACTGCCGCTGGTCCGCGTTCGTGAGCCTCGGCACGCTCACTGGAGTGCAGAAACGGCAGCCCGGCCCTCAACTCTCGCAGGCTTACGCCCTGCCCCCACGCCACTCCAGCCCTGACGACATCCGCCAGGTCCGGCGTGGCTCCGTCAATGAGCTCGATCCCCTCGCCCCAGCCCGACACAAGAAAGGAACGGCTGGTTGCTCCGATGTAGACGGACAGTGGCTTGCGCCCTGAAGCTGCCGAGGCGATGCCCGCCGTAACAGGGGACCCGCCTTCGTGGGGAACCACCGTGACATCGACACCAAGAGCGGCCGCCAACTGTTCCAGCGCTGCGGCCAGGCTGCCCGCAGCAGCCAGGTCAGGATAGAGATCAGAATTCATCACCGTAGTCTGCCTCTCAACGACACCAAGAGAACAGCGATCACTGCGGTTACTGTGACCGTTCGCCGAACGACCCGTTCCGCGACCTCCAGGCCCTCACCTTGCACTGGCCCGAGCAGTAGAGAGCATTCGAGCGGCGGTCCACACCGGCCACCCATCGCTGCCCGCAGACGCCTCACTCGACCTTGCCCGCGCCGTCCTTCACGGCTGACAACCGTGCCCGCAGACGTTGCTGCCGACACCATGGCCTGGAGCGACATGCCCCCCCACCGACGTCACCGCGTTCCTCGCGAGCAACAACCCCGTGAGATCAAGTCAGCATGTTTACGCTCTGCGAGCCCGTACGCGGTGATGACGGCAGTGGCGTGGTCGTGGGTTTGCACGATGCCTGTGGGCTCGGCTCAGCCTTGTTCCTGCCCGCTGACGGCGGCTTCGTACGCGAGCAGAGTATTGACGAACAGTTGCCGCTGATCCGGCGTCAGGGGGCCCAGTGCCTTGCGCCACGCAGCCGCACCCGGGGCGAGCCAGGCAGTGATCGCGGGTTGCTGGTCGTCCGCGATGCCGATGATCCGACGGCGCCGGTCCGCCTCGTCCTCGCGCCGTTCCAGGATTCCCTTCCGGCTCAGGTCGCCTACCAGCAGGCTCACCGTCGTCGGCGCGACCTGCAGTCGGGCCGCCAGCTCGTTCACGGTCATCGGCCCGTCGAAGAGCAGGTAGGAAAGCAGGGAGAGGTGGCGCGGCGCCAGCGCCAGGGACTGCAGCACCTCGGGCACGGGGATCTTCTTGGCCCGGCCCACCATCCGGGGCATGAGCAGCAGCAGGGCCCTCACGGCGTCATCGACTCCGTTGTCGCCGTCCTCTGCGGCGTCGTGCGTCTTGGGCCTTGACATCGCACACCCCTCCACACTTATCTTTGTCATCAAAGGTATTTGGCTTGCCAAGCGAGCTCCAGCGTACGTACCGACGTGAACGGAGTTGCCACCATGCCCCACTTCAGCGTGCACATCCGCGAAGAAGCCCTCGACGGGACGGTAGAACCGAAGCTGATCAGCGCCCTGACCGACGCGGTCGGTGCCGTCTACGGCGAGGAGTTCAGCCGCCTCGTCGGGGTGGACCTGATCGGCATCCCGCAGCACCGCCGGGGCATCGGCGGCAAACCGACCGACCTCGACGCACCTCTTGTCACCCTCAGCATGCGCGAGGCCGCGTATCACCTGCCCCAGGTCACGGACGCTCCCGCACGCTTGGTCGCCACCACCACCGACGCACTGGCCGGCGTGCTCGGCGAGGCCGTCCGCAAGCAGGTCATCGTGACCATCGTCGGCGTCCCCGACGGCCGCACCGGAGTCGCCGGCACGGTCGCCTGACACGAGGCGCGCAGGCCGGGGCGATGCGCCTCCGGCCTGCGCCCGCGCCGACCTCGAAAGGCCCAACCAGCGAAAAACAGCCGGCGGCGCATCCGTGGGCGCGTGGTCGGAGGGGTCCTCGGGCGAACACGTACGTAGGTGAGCGATCCGCTGCCGTTCAGGTGCGGGTTCCGGCTTGGCCTGGGAGGAGATCCGCGAGCTCCTCGACGTCCACGAGGGCGGCGTCCTGCGAGACCAGACGAAAGGTTCCGGAAGGCCCAGATGCCCGGCATCAAGCCGGAGGCCGGGGTACGGGCCGCTGGAGGCCCGCAACAAGGTCAACGTGCAGAAGGTGATCACCGCGTGGCCGGACATGGCGCCCTGCCCCGGAGCCGGCCGTCGTCCTCGACATGCCGGGCAAGGTCGTCGACTCCCTGCGTGGCGCCGAGCTGAAGCCCGCCGAGCGCGCCGCGCTCGCCCAGGGCTACACCCTCGCGTCACCGCCGTCCCCGCGATCCACCGGCGACTCCTCGACCTCTGCCGGCCCCTCGACGGCACCGCGGCGGTCCCGGCCCAGCGCAAGGCCCGCCGCGAGTACGCGAACCTCGTCAACGCCCACGAAGCCCCGGCCTGACCAGGACCAGCTGCTTAGCCGGCCGTGCACTGGTGGGCTCGCGTATTCAACTGTCGCCAGTCCTGGACGAGGCGGGGGTGACAGCGACTGTGTGTAGCAGTCGGCGCCGCTTGCGGGTCATGGCTCCCGCCACTGCGCCGCGAATGCGCGGGCCGGGTTCTCGGTGAAGATCACGGATGCGATGTCGCGGCCCAGTTCGTTCTCGATCCGCGGACGCAGGCCGCTCAGCAGGAACGGCATGCCTGGGCCGTCCGCAGTGGATCTGGCCGTCGATGTGACCGTGTCACCCCCGAGCAGGACCTGGTGGACGTGACCGGCGTCGGCGAGGGCGGCAAGGGAGTCCAGCAAACGCCAGTCGGTGCCATGGTGCACGCGGGATGGGCCATCGAATGCCAGGAAGGCGCCGGCCTCGGCGACCTGCCGGTGGATTCTGATGTCCGGGAATCGATGCAGGTGCCCGAGGATCACACGGCGTGGTTCGACCCCGTGTGATCCGCACAGCAGCTCGATCACGTCCAGGGCGGCGGTTCCAGCCTCCAGGTGGACGCCGATGGGCGCGTCGGTGGCGTGGTGCGCCTCGGCGGCGGCAGCCATGACGTGCCGGGCGTGGTCGTCCAGGCGGTGATAGGACCCGGCGACCTTGATCAGCCCGGCCTTCACGGGGCCGCTGGTCAGCTCCTCGACGAACAGCTCGGCCAGCCCGTCGCGAACACCTTCCAGCTCGTCTTGGCCATAGTGCTTTGCCTGGTGCAATCCGGTGGCGGAGATGATGTGGACGCCGGACCGCCGTGACAGGGCGGGGAGTTCCTCGGCTCGTGGCCCCATTCCCCAGGGTGTCCACTGCACGACCGCGCCTCCGCCGTGCGCGGCGAAGGCGTTCAGTTCGGCAAGTGCGGCTTCGGCGTCGTCCAGTTCCTGGCCCGGCAGCAGGGGCGAACCGATGAACAGGTGGTCGTGGGCGTCGCACGTGCCCAACTCTTCGGGCGGGATGTCCCCGAGCACGGTCCGGATCGCCGGGCTCATCCCGCACTCTCCTGCTCGGCGTTGGCCAGTGCGGCTGCCGCAACACGTAGTCCGGCCAGCGCCTTGGGCACGCCGATGTAGGGAGCCAGGTGGACGAAGACCTCGACGATCTGTTCGCGGGTCATTCCGATCCGTAGCCCGGTCTTGATGTGGCCGGTCAGCTGCGGGTCCACGCCGCCGAGTGCGGTGAGGGCGGCCAGGTTGACCAACTGCCGGTCGCGCAACGACAACCCTTCGCGCAGGTAGGTGCCGCCGAACAGGGTGGTGATGATCCAGTCGGCGTATCCGGGGGCGATCTGCTCCAGTCCCGGCAGGGTCGCCTGCTGGGTGGCCTCGTCTTGGAGAAGGTTCAGCATCCGGTATCCCTCATCGCGATCCAGGCGGGTCTGTGTCAGTTGCTCCGAGAGTGCGGGGTTCGTCGCCATGGTCGTGTCCTCCATCGAACTTCGTAACGGTTCAAGCGTTACGATGACGTGAGCAAGAGTAACGGCTGAAGCGTTACACTGTCGGCGTGGCCAAAGAAGACAAGTTCGCCTTCCGTTTCGATTGCGGTGCCATCTGGTTGAACCTGCTCGCCACCAAGGGCCGCTCGTTCAGCGCGGAGCCGGTGGAGCGGCTCGCCACGCCTGCCCGGCTCGCTGAATGGCTGGAGCATTGCGAGCTGTCCCCGGCTCGGCCACCGGACCATGGCGCCCTGGAACAGGCGCGGCAGCTGCGGGAGACCCTGCGCGTCCTGGCGTTGGCAACCGTCCATGAGCAGCCGCCGCCCGCAGGCGCCGTGGCGGACTTGGCCGGGTTCCTGTCCCAACATGACGACCCGATCCGGCTGACAGCGGACGACCGACTGCGACGCGAACCACCCACGACGACCATGGATGCCCTGGCCCGCATCTCCCGTCAGGCGGTGGACCAGCTGAGCAGCTCGGACCGACGTGCCTTGAAGAGCTGCCCGGAACACGACTGCCGGGGCGTCTTCATCGATCCGCCTGGGCGTCGACGTTGGTGCCCGTCCCCGTCGTGTGCGAGCCGGGGCAGGGTCCGCGCGCTGCGTGCCCGCCGCAGCGCCGCCGCTCCTGATGCGAACGGCGACAACGCGATCGCCCCAAGCGCTTGAACTGCCTGCTGGGGGTCCCCTACTGGTGAGCTCGCGTATTCAACTGTCGCCAGTTCTCTGCCGCGGTGGGCCTGCTGGTGACCGTACGTGGCTCTGGAGGCGTGCCAGGGGCTCCTCCGCGATCTTGGGAGGAGCCTTCGCTGATCGGGCGTGGCCACTCAGGGCGTGGCTCACGAGCCGGCGTGACCTCTCGCAGGCTTGGCTGCTAGGACGATCATGAGCGCTCGTCGCATGACCGCTGTCCTGGGCAGGCACTTTCGCCGCGACCACCCTGCTTGCGGTGGCGGTACCGGCCTCTGCCCATGCCGCGCCTGCCCTGACTCGGGCTCCGCACTACCAGGTGGACGTCGTCAACCACTGCAGGGCCCGGAGAAGAACCGGGTGCGCATCGCCGACCGCCGCGGTGCACACCGACCGCGTCGCGATGCGCACCACGGCCGGCGATGCACTCGCGCCGCACCGTGGTGTGCTCAGCGGCCAGTGGCCAGGCCGTGGTGCGGTCCAGAGATTGCTCTCATCGAGGCGACCCTTCACTCCTGATCGCTGCTGTGTTCAGGAGCCTTCGATCGGCCCGGCGCGATCCCATCCAGGCGCCCGCACGTCGATCGTGAGACCTCCCGACTCGACCTCCTCGCCGCAGGTCCGGCACGTCGACGTCAGATCGAGGTCGTGCTCGGAGCCGGGTCCGCCGCGATGTCGGAAGGATACCGGCGGAGTGTCCACCGCCCAGCGATCGCCCCAGGCCAGCAGTGCGTGCATCACCGGTGCGAGATCGCGGCCTGCCTCTGTGAGGTGGTATTCGAAGCGCAATGGGCGCTCGCTGTAGGCGCGGCGCTCGACCACGCCCGCCTCTTCCAGTGCGCGCAGTCTGGCGGCGAGGCGGTCGCGGGGGGCGCCGGTGTTGCGGACGATCCGGTCGAAGCGCTGGTTGCCGTAGAAGATCTCGCGGATCGCCAGGAGGGCCCAGCGTTCGCCGACGAGTTGCAGCGCGGCGGCCGCGGAGCACGGCCGACCGGGCACTTCGGGGTGCGGAACCGCGTTCTCGCCCTGCTTCGCATTCGAGGTCACGTCCCCATCCTCCTCCGAGTCCGTTGTGTTTTCAAACCCAGGGGGCTAGCCTCCGGTCCATGGCAGTTGGAATTTCAAACCCACAGAGGGTGTCCCGAGCCGTGTTCGCGACGGTCACGGCCGCGGTCTTCATGTCGAACCTCGACCTCTTCATCGTCAATGTGGCCCTCCCGGAAATCGGCCGCTCGTTCGGCGGCAGCGGCCTCGGCGCCCTCTCCTGGGTCCTCAACGGCTACGCGATCGTCTTCGCGGCGCTCCTCGTAGTCGCCGGCCGCGTCGCCGACCGCTCCGGCCACAAGCCGGTCTTCCTGACCGGATTGGCGGTGTTCACCCTCGCCTCGGTCGGCTGCGCACTCGCTCCGAACGTCGGAACGCTGGTCGCGGCACGGCTCGTGCAGGCCGCCGGCGCAGCGCTGCTGATGCCGACGTCGCTCGCCCTGCTGCTCGACACGACGGCGCCCGAGAAGCGCGCCGGAGCGGTACGGGCCTGGGCGTCGATCGGCGGAATCGCCGCCGGACTCGGGCCGGTGGCCGGCGGGCTGCTGGTCGAGGCCGGATGGCATTGGGTGTTCATCGTCAACGTGCCAGTCGGGATCGCGGCGTTCGCGCTCGGTGTCAAGGTACTGCCGTCGCCCGCACGCGCCGGGGCGGAGAAGAGTCCGCTGCCCGACCTGTTCGGCGCCGCCCTTCTCACCGGATCGATCGCAACGCTCGCGCTCGGCCTGGTCAAGGCTCCTGACTGGGGTTGGACGAGCGCCGCCACCCTCAGCGTCCTGGCTGCCGCGGTGCTGCTCGGCGCCTGGTTCGTGCTGCGCTCGGCCCGCCACCCCGTGCCGATCGTCGAGCTGCCGCTGCTCCGGGTTCCGGCATTCGCATCCGCCGCGGCCGCCCTGACACTGTTCACCGTCGCGTTCGCCGGAATGCTGCTCGGCGCAGTGCTGTGGTGCCAGGGCGTGTGGGGCTACTCGGCTCTGCGCACCGGCCTCGCCATCGCGCCGGGCCCCCTGCTGGTGCCGCCGGTCGCCTTGCGGATCGGGCCCGCCGTCGCCAGATTCGGTGCGGGCCGCATCGCGCTGGCGGGAACCGTCCTGTTCGCGGCCGGCATCCTGTGGTGGGCCGCAACGCTCGACACCGGCTCGGACTACGCGGCCTCGCTCCTGCCCGGCATGATGCTGACCGGCCTCGGTGTCGGCATGACGCTCCCGGTCCTGACCGGGGCGTCGGCGGCCGCCCTGCCGCCGGCCCGCTTCGCCACCGGCTCGGCCATCACCTCGATGGGCCGCCAGATCGGCGCGGTCCTCGGCGTCGCGATCCTGGTCGGCATCCTCGGCACCCCGACCCCCGGCCACGCTGTCGCCGCGTTCCGGCACGGCTGGTACGCCGTCGCCGCTGCGTCCCTGCTCGCCGCCTGCGCGACGGTCCCGCTCGTCCGCACGCCGCGACCGGCCGCCATCAAGGCGGCCGACGTCGCAGAGGCCTCCAAGAGGTGCTGACAAAGACGTTGGACGTGTCGGTGGGTGATGAGGCAGGTGGCGAGGCTGAGGAATGCCTCGTGGATGTCGTCGCGTCGTTCCCATCGGATGAGGAGTCGGCGGAGGCCGTGGAGCCAGGCGATGGTCCGCTCGACGACACAGCGTTGGACTCCGAGTTGAGCGCGAGCGAGAGACGGTGGACCTGTCCCTCCTCGCTGTGCCCGCCCTATGCACCGCGTGCCGCGGGCGGGCCGCCCGCGAAAGTTCAACCGAAATAGGACGCTGGGCCGGGCCGGGTACACCGCAGGGGGTAGGCCGGCTACCCCCGTGGTGGGCCCGAAGATCAACCCGGGGTGGGTCGAGGAGGCTCCGCCGCCCGGGCTACATTTCCCGCCGTCCCGTGCTACGTGGACCAGACGACGGAGGAACGATGAAGCTCACGACGAAGGCCGCCCTGACCCTTGCCGCGGTCCCGGCCGCACTGCTGCTGGTCGCGGGACCGGCCTCTGCCGGCTCCGGTTTCGATGTCACCGGCACCGGCGGTGACATCGGAGGCGCCTGGGCGCACGGATACTACGGGAAGGCGGCCGACGGCCGGGTCCACCTGAGCGGCGAGCTCAAGGACACGGCGGGCGACGGCAAGGGCGCGGCGCTCAAGATCCACGCGGTGTACTCGGACGGCGGCATCCGCGACATAGAGGTCCGGAACACCCGCGGCAACCAGGCGGTCGTGGGCATCGGCGAGTACACCTTTGCGGGGAACGTGCGTCGTATCGAGCTCAAAGAATGCCTCTTGTACCGCGGAGGCGACGGCAACATCTACGTGGGCACCTGCGCCGCGGGCGCGGAAGTCCTGTACTTCTGACGCTCGTCCGAACTGTACGGTCTGTCTTGTGCTGTGACCGGAAAGGTTCACGGTGTCACGGCGCCCGGCACGGCACCTCGCCGCGTTGTCGGACCGCCCAAGTACGTCCAGTACAAGCCGTACCCCTCCCCCTTGCGATGCACCGCACCGAACACTGCGACCCGGCAAACCTTTCCGGCCGCAGCACTGGTCTTCTGGGTCGGGAATTCTGTTCGGATAGCCGGCGAGGCGTGCGTCACCGTCTGGGAGGTGACAGCCCGGTGTACGGCCGGCGCCGCCTCGCCGGCCGTACACCGGAACTCGGCTGTGCCGGGCCCGGGGTCACGCTGGAGGTCCTTGGTCGTGTCCGTCCCGGGTACCGCGGGTAGCGGGGGCTGGCCCCACCCCCGACCGGCCGGACAGCCGGATGGCCCGGTTGATCCCGTGTCGGCGACGGTGGGGCGGTACCCAGCAAGTCGCCTACAGAGAAGGCAAGATCGTGCGCATCGTCACGGCCACCGCCGTCGCCCTGGCCCTCGTCGGCGCAGCCGCGCCGGCCGCCACCGCCCACCAGTCGGCCACCGACGGAATCTGGCGCACCGACGGCTACGGCACCGTGCTGTCCATCCGGAACGGAACCCTCCAGGAATACCAGACCAGCGCCGTCAGCTGTATCACGGGCGACACCGCGCAGCGGACCGGCCCCGGCGCCTACACCACGCCCGAAGGCACCGTCCTCACCGTGCGCACCCGCGGGGACCGCGACCGCGCTTCCGTACGGCAGGACGGCGACGTCGGCGAACGGAACCTGCGCCGGATGACGGAACTGCCCGACGCCTGCAGGCGTTCCGCCCCCGGGGGTCCGCTCGCCTCCTTCGACGTCTTCTGGCAGTCCTTCGAGGAGAACTACCCCTTCTTCGCCGCCAAGGGCATCGACTGGCACGCCGTACGCGACCGGTACCGGCCCACGGTCCACGAAGGGACGACCCCGGCCGAACTCTTCGCCGTCTTCGGCAAGATGGTGGAGCCGCTCCACGACGCCCACGTCGCCGTCTGGGACGTCGACGGCGACAGCGACGGCGACCCCGACCGGTCCTTCGCACAGGTCCGCCCCGGCACGGTCCAACCCGACGGGAAGCTCGACGCCAAGGTCAAGAAGTTCGTCGTGGAGCGCGACCTCAAGGACGCCCGGAACCTCCAGGACTTCGCCGCCGGGCGGATCACCTACGCCGACCTCCCCGGCGGGCAGGGCTACCTGCGGATCTCCGGCTTCGGCGGCTACACGGGCGGCAAGGCCTCCTACGCCGCCGAGCTGGCCGAGCTCGACAAGGCGCTGGACACGGTCCTCAGCCAGGAGCGCACCCGGCACCTGAAGGGCCTGGTCATCGACCTGCGGATCAACGGCGGCGGCTCCGACGCCATGGGGCTCCACATCGCCGGGCGGCTGACCGACACCCCCTACCTCGCCTACTCCAAGCGGGCCCGCAACGATCCCGCGGACCCCACCCGGCACACGCGCCCCCAGCCCCTGTACGTCACGCCCGCCCAGGGCCCCCGCTACACCGGGCCGGTCGCCGTGCTGACCGGCGGCTCGACCGTCAGCGCGGGAGAGACCTTCACCCAGGCCCTCCTGGACCGGCCCGGCCGGACCGTGCGGATCGGGCAGCCCACGCAGGGCGTCTTCTCGGACGTCATGGTGCGCAAGCTCCCCAACGGCATGTCGGTCCGGCTGCCGAACGAGGAGCTGCTGACCCGGTCGGGCAGGACCTTCGACGGCGCGGGCATCCCGCCGCACCTCACCGAGCCGGTCTTCACCACGGAGGAGTTCGACCAGAACAAGGACTCGGCCTTCGACCGGGCCGTGAAGGTCCTGCGGGACCAGGGTCTGTCGTCAAAGTGATCTTGCGTTGTGGATCACGGTGTCGTGATACGTCGCCGTGAACTCGTCGATCGGCGGGACCTTTGCCGCTGAACTTGGGCGGGGTCGAACCGAGTTGATTGCCGGCATGGTCCCGGTGGGTGCGCCGGGGCACTGGCTGTCAGCGGAGAGCCGGGGATGGCGCAGGCTGACCGCGCCCTGCCGTAACCGGGCCGGGGTGGTCGAGCGGGACAGGCAGGGCCTGTGGGCGGGACGGCGACTCCCTCCGGTTCGGGTGAAAGCGGAGAACCCGACGCGCTTGTCGGAGCGCACTCTATCCATCACCTGTGACATGTGAAATATTACCTGCGCTCCATCCCACTCCCCCGCCCCAACTCAGCGAAAGGCACGCCACGTTGCGCAGACTCACCGTGGTGGGAGCGGCGATATCCCTCGCCCTCCTCACCACCCCCGCGCTCGCCGCCACTGCGCCCCCGACCCCTCCCCCGGGTGCACAGCTGCAGAGCGAGCAAGCCGCCTCGCCGCCGCCCGCTCCCCTGGAGCTCCAGCGCCAGGCCCTGCGCCGCCAGGCGCTCGAAAGCGTCGCCGCCGGCGGCCCCGCCGCCCTCAAGGCGGAGGCCGACGGCACGCTCCCGCGCCAGGCCAAGGTCGGCAAGCGGTACGTCGAACTCGCCCAGGAGCGCAAGGACAAGGTCTTCGTGATCCTCGCCGAGTTCGGCGACCAGGTCGACAACACCACCGAGTTCGAGGGCAAGCCCCGCTTCGGCGGCACCCCCGGCCCCCGCCACAACACCATCGGCAAACCTGCCGCGAGCGACAACCACACCCTGTGGCGCAAGGACTTCGACCGGGCCTTCTACGAGAGGCAGTTCTTCTCGACCGACCCCGAGTCGGCGTCCATGCGGGCCTACTACCGGCTCCAGTCCTCCGGCCGTTACGACATGGACGGCACGGTCTCCGACTGGGTCAAACTCCCCTGGAACGAGGCCCGGTACGGCACCGACCACTGCTCCGAGCCCGGCCAGTGCCGCACCAACTGGGACCTGATCCGGGACGCCACCACCTCCTGGTACGACTCCGAGCGCGCGAAGGGCCGTACGCCCGAGCAGATCAAGGCGCAGCTCGCCGAGTACGACGTGTGGGACCGCTACGACGCGGACCACGACGGGAACTTCGACGAGCCGGACGGCTACCTCGACCACCTCGTCGTCGTGCACGCCGGCAAGGACCAGACCTGGGGCGGCGGGGCCCAGGGCAAGGACGCCGTCTGGGCGCACCGCTGGTTCGCGTACTGGAACCAGGCCGGCAGCGCGGGCCCCGAGGGCAACAAGGCGGGCGGCACGCCGGTCGGCGACTCCGGCATCTGGGCCGGCGACTACCTGACCGGCGGCGAGAACAGCGGGGCGGGCCTGTTCGCCCACGAGTTCGGCCACGACCTGGGGCTCCCGGACCTGTACAGCTCGGACGGGGACAACAGCGTCAACTTCTGGTCGCTGATGTCCTCGGGCTCGTACCTGGCCAAGGGCCGCAACACCACCGGCGCATGGCCCGGCGACCTCGACCCGTGGAGCAAGCTCCAGCTCGGCTGGCTGGAGTACACGGAGGCCGACGCGGGCCGCAGGACGCGCGCGGTGCTGGGGGTCTCCGGCTACAACACCGAGGATCCGCAAGCCCTGTTGGTGCACCTGCCGCCGTCGCAGACCCGGACCGAGCTGACCGACCCGTACGAGGGCGCCAGCCAGTGGTGGAGCGGCACCGGGGACTACATGGACAACACCCTCGGGCGGACGGTCGACCTCACCGGCTCGGCCGGGCCCGCCCGGCTGGACGCCAGGGTCTGGTACGACACCGAGCAGGACTTCGACTTCCTGACGGTGGAGGCCTCCACTGACGGCGGCACGACCTGGACGGCGCTGCCCGGTACGGTCGGCGGCAGCGCCATCCCGGCGAAGGGCGTGTCCGGGACGTCGGCCGGCTGGACGGAACTCGGGGTCCCTCTGGACGCGTTCGCGGGCCGGAACTTCCAGCTGCGGCTGCGCGTCACGTCCGACGGCAACACCCACGGCAAGGGCGTCACGTTCGACGACATCCGGATCACCGCGGACGGGCGTGAGCTGCTGCGCGACGGGGCGGAGCAGGGCACGAACGGCTGGAGCGCGGTCAAGTGGTCGCGTACGGAGGGCCGCACGGGCAGCGAGTCGCACCCGCGCGCCTACCTGGTGGAGAACCGGCGCTACACCGGCTACGGGGCCCAGCTCAAGACGGGCCCGTACAACTTCGGTTTCACCGGCGACCAGGTGGAGTTCTACCCGTACCAGCAGGGCGTGCTGATCTGGCTGTGGGACACGGCCTACAGCGACAACACCACCAAGGCCCACCCGGGCGGCGGCATGCTGCTGCCGGTCGACGCCCGGCCGGATCCGCTGCGGAACGCGGACGGCTCGCTGCTCAACGCCCGCGCGCAGACGTTCGACGCGCCGTTCTCGCTGCGGGCGAGCGACCGGATCGTGCTGCACAAGGCGGGCACGCCGACGGTGGTCCCGTCGCGTCCGGGGGTGTCCGTCTTCGACGACCACCGGGGCTCGTACTGGAACGCGGAGCTGCCGCAGGTGGGGGTCAAGGTGCCGGACACGGGGACCCGTATCGCGGTGGTGAAGGAGGCCGCGGGCGGCGCACTCACCACGGTCCAGGTGAGCCGGTCGCCTTGATCCCGGTGAGCCGGCGTCGGTGAGCGGACCGCCCTCCCCCCGTGTGGGGGTGGGCGGTCCGTCCTGCGGGTCACGCCCGGGTCGGGTCCGCTCGGCCCAGGGTGTACTCCGATGCGGCGTCGAGGAGCCATGCGGCGAGGTAGCCGGCGAACGAGGAGCGCACCAGGACCCAGAACCCGGGCCCGCGCCCCTCGCGCGGGACCAGCACCACCTGGGCCCGGGCCAGCGTGGTCTGGGCGCAGCGGCCCGCGCCGAAGGTGCGGGGATGCAGGTCGAGGGAGCAGCCGTGCGCGAGGAGTTCGCGGGCCCGGGCTCCGGCGACGAGCAGGGTGGAGCGCTGGGCCGAGACGTCGACGACCGCCGCGTGCCGGTCGCCGACGGCCTCGCGCAGCCGGGCTTCGAGGCGGGTGCGCGTTCCGGCCGGGCCGACGACGAGCCACTCGTCCGGGCCCAGCCACAGGGCCGCGAGGCCGCCGCCCCGCGCAACGGTGTTGGGCTCCAGCGGCAGGGGGAATCCGAGGGCGAGTGCGACGGCGTCCGCGGCCGGGCCCTTGGGATCCAGCCGCACGTTGACCTGGGCGAGGAAAGGGAGTTCGGCCAGTCGCAGCGTCCCTCCCGAGGCGCGGGTGGCGGAGGCGAGGTGTCCGGCGTACGGCGACAGCGGGCTCAGCAGGCCGCCGTCGTGTGCGGTGTCAGCCATCGCGGCGTGCCCCCTCGGGGTCGTGGAGAACGGCGGGTGCGACCGTGACCGGGACCAGCTCCCCTCGCACCGGCGCGTACAGCCTGTCGCCGATGCGGTCCCGGCCCCCCTTGACGAGGGCGAGTGCGAAGCTCCGGTCGAGTGCCGCGCTGCGGTAGCTGGAGGTGACGTGGCCGAGCATCGGCACCGGTGGCTCGGGCAGCGGGGCGGCGGCGACCAGTTGGGTGCCTTCGGGCAGCAGGGCCGCGGGGTCGTCCGGCAGCAGCCCCACGAGGTGCTTGCGATCGGGCCTGGTGGTGTCGGCCCGGGTGTGGGAGCGCTTGCCGATGAAGTCGGGCTTCTTCCGGGACACCACCCAGTCCATGCCGAGGTCCTGCGGGGTCACGGTGCCGTCGGTGTCCTGGCCGACGATCGGATAGCCCTTCTCGGCACGCAGGACGTGCATGGCCTCGGTGCCGTACGGGGTGATGCCGAGCGGGCGGCCGGCCTCGTACAGTGCCGTCCACAACGCCTGGGCCTCCCACGGCAGTACGTTGATCTCGTAGGCCAGCTCGCCGGAAAAGCTGATCCGGCAGACACGGGCCGCGATCCCCGCGACGGCCGTGTCGCGCCAGGCCATGAACGGGAATCGGGCCGCGTCCACCGCGAGCTGCGGGGCCAGCTCGCGCAGGACGTCCCGGGAGCGCGGCCCGACCAGGGCGACGGTGGCCCACTGCTCGGTGACCGAGGTGCAGTGCACGCGCAGGTCGGGCCACTCCGTCTGGAGCCACTCCTCCATCCAGTCCAGTACGGCCGCCGCGTTGCCCGTGGTCGTGGTGACGAGGAAGCGGTCGGCGGCGAGGCGGATGGCGGTGCCGTCGTCGAAGACCATCCCGTCGGCGCGGCACATGACGCCGTAGCGGATCATGCCGACCTTCAGGGTGCTGATCATGTTGGTGTAGAGCCGGTCCAGGAAGACCGCGGCATCCGGTCCCTGTACGTCGATCTTGCCGAGGGTGGAGGCGTCCATGACGGCGACGCCCTCGCGGGCGGCCCGGCATTCGCGCAGCACCGCCGCCGCCATGTCCTCGCCGGGCCGCGGGTAGTACCAAGGGCGCTTCCACTGGCCGACGTTCTCGAAGACGGCGCCGTGCGCGGCGTGCCAGTCGTGCAGCGGGGTCACGCGTACGGGGTCGTGCAGCACCCCGCGGTCGCGGCCGGCGAGCGCGGCGAAGGAGACCGGCACGTACGGTGCACGGAAGGTCGTGGTGCCCATCTCGGCGGGGTCGACGCCCAGCAGCTGCGCGGCGACCGCGCCGGCGAGCACACCCGAGGTCTTGCCCTGGTCGTTCGCCGTGCCCGCCGTGGTGTAGCGCTTGAGGTGTTCCACCGACCGGAGGCCGGCGCCCGCCGCACGGGCGAGGTCGTCGACGGTGACATCGCGCTGGAGGTCGACGAAACAGCGGGCGGTGTCGGCCCCGGGCACCACCCACAGGTGCCGGGGAGGTGTCCGGGGCCGGTCGGCCACCGACGGGAGCGGGAGGGCCTCGTGGACGGCGAAGCCCTCGGATTCCAGCGCCCGGACGCCCGCGGCCCGGCCCTCGGCCAGGCAGCGGGACAGGGCGAACTCGCCGCCCGCGGCGCCGACGACCTCCACGGCCTGACGGCAGCCGTCCGGTACGAACGTCCCCAGCGCCGCGTCGTGGCGCAGGCGCCCGCCCGCCTGGCCGAACAGGTGGAGGACCGGGTTCCAGCCGCCGGACACGAGGAGGAGGTCGGCGGCGACCTCGCGGGCGGCGGCGCCTTGTCCGAGGGGGGACACCGTCATCGAGGAGATCCGCGGTGCGCCCGCCGTGCCCGTGCCCGTCACCGCATGCCCGGCGAGCACGTCGATGCCGGCCTGGGCGGCCCGGCTCCCCCACTCCCCCGGCTCGGTCCGGGTGTCCACGACCGCCACGACGTCCACGCCGGCCGCGGCCAGGTCCAGTGCGGCCGCGTACGCGCTGTCGTTGGTGGTGAACACGACCGCGCGGCGGCCCGGGACGACTCCGAACCGGTTGACGTACGTACGGGCGGCTCCGGCGAGCATCACGCCGGGGCGGTCGTTGTCGGCGAAGGCGAGCGGGCGTTCGTGCGCGCCGGTCGCCAGGACGACCCGGCGTGCCCGGATCCGCCAGATCCGCTCGCGCGAGACGTACGCGGGGGCCTGCGCGCCGAGGTGGTGGGTGCGGCGTTCCACGGCGAGTACGTGGTTGTCGTCGTAGTAGCCGAAGACGGTGGTGCGGGCCAGCACACGGACCTCGGGCGCCGCGCCGAGCTCCGCGGCCGCCCCGGCCGCCCATCCCGGCAACTCGCCGGTGCCGAGCAGGCTGCCGCCGGGCTCGGGCTGGTCGTCGGCGAGGATCACTCGCGCCCCGCTGCGGGCGGCGGCCGTGGCGGCGGCGAGACCCGCCGGGCCCGCGCCGACGACCAGCAGGTCGCAATGGGCATGTACGGCGTCGTACCGTGCGGGGTCCGGTGCGGTGGAGAGCCGTCCCTGCCCGGGCAGGCTGCTGGCGACGAGCCCGTCGTACAGCTCGACGGTCGTCGCGGCGAGCATCGGTTCGGGGAACGGCGCCTCGATCTGGACGACCGCGTTCGGCTCATCGACTCCGGCGGTGAAGATCCCGCGCGGCCGGCCGAGCCGGATGCTGGTACCGGCCTGGTGGACGCCGCAGGCCAGCAGGGCGGAGGCGAGCGTGTCGCCCCGGTGGCCCTGGTACTCCACGCCGTCGAAGCGGAAGGAGAGCACCTGGTCCCGTTGGACGCGGCCGTGGTGCGGCAGGCGGAAGGGCTGCGCGGTCATGCGGTCACCGGCCTCGGCTCGCCGGTCCGGTAGACGGCGAGGATCTCGTTGGTCGCCGTGTCGCGGACGGCGTTGAACCAGCGGCGGCAGCCGTCCGCGTGGCTCCACCGCTCGGCGAAGGGCCCCTTGGGGTTGTCGCGGAAGAAGAGGTACCGGCCCCATTCCTCGTCGCTCAGGGCCGCGGCGTCCGCGGGGTAGGGCACGTGTGCCTGGCCGCCGTAGTGGAATTCGGCCTCGTCGCGGGGCCCGCACCAGGGACAGGGGATGAGCAGCATCGTCGGGGCTCCTCAGTGGGCCACCGCGGCCGCGCCGTGCTCGTCGACGAGCGCGCCGGTGGTGAAGCGTTCGAGCGTGAAGGGGGCGTTGAGCGGGTGGGGGGCGTCGTGGGCGATCGTGTGCGCGAAGGCCCAGCCGACGCCGGGGGTGGCCTTGAAGCCGCCGGTGCCCCAGCCGCAGTTGAGGTAGAGGTGCTCCACGGGGGTGAGTCCGGTGATCGGTGACGCGTCGGGGCTGACGTCGACGATCCCGCCCCAGGTGCGCAGGACGTGCGCGCGGGCGAAGACCGGGAAGAGTTCGAGGGCGGCCGCCATCTGGCGTTCGATGATGTGGAACGCGCCGCGCTGCGTGTACGCGTTGTAGGCGTCGATGCCGGCGCCCATGACCAGTTCGCCCTTGTGGGCCTGGCTGACGTACACGTGCACCGCGTTGGACATCACCACGGTGGGGTGGACCGGCTCCAGCAGTTCGGAGACCAGGGCTTGCAGGGGGTGGCTCTGCAGGGGCACCTCGAAGCCGGCCATCGCGGCCAGTACGGAGGAGTGGCCGGCCGCGCAGAGGGCGACGCGGCCGGCGGCGATCGGGCCGAGGGAGGTCTGCACGCCGGTCACCCGGCCGTCCTGCACGTCGATGCCGGTGACCTCGCAGTTCTGGATGAGGTCGATGCCCGCGGCGTCGGCCGCGCGGGCGAGGCCCCAGGCGACGTGGTCGTGTTTGGCGATGCCCGCCCGCGGCTGGTAGGTGCCGCCCATGACCGGGTAGCGCACGTCCGGTGAGGTGTCGACGATCGGGCAGACCTCCTTGACCTGCGCGGGGTCGAGCCACTCGGCGTCGATGCCGTTCAGCCGGTTGGCCTCGACGCGGCGCACGCCGTCCCGGACGTCCTGGAGGGTGTGGGCCAGGTTCAGCACGCCGCGCTGGGAGAACAGGAGGGGGTAGTCGAGCTCCTCCTCCAGCCCTTCCCACAGTTTGAGCGCGTGCTCGTAGATCCCGGCGCTCTCGTCCCAGAGGTAGTTGGAGCGGATGATGGTGGTGTTGCGGGCCATGTTGCCGCCGGCGAGCCAGCTGCGTTCGAGGACGGCGACGTCGGTGATGCCGTGGTTCTTGGCCAGGTAGTGGGCGGTGGCCAGGCCGTGGCCGCCACCGCCGACGATGACCACGTCGTAGCTGCGCCGGGGCTCGGGCGTGCGCCACAGCCATGCCGGGTGCTCGGGCAGGTCGGCGCCCGGGGGCCGGGGGCTCATCGGGCGTCTCCCGACAGGCCGCGCAGCCGCCGCATCGCCGGGTCGAAGAGCGGCTCCTCGGCCACGACCGCCGCGATGCGCCGGTCGAAATAGCCGATGTCCAGGGCGCGGCCGGGCGTGGAGAGCTCCACGGGCAGCCAGGCGTAGGCGATGCCCTTGCCGATCGTGTACCCGTACGCGGCGCTCGTGACGTAGCCGACCGGCCGGTCCCCCTCGTACACGGGCTCCTTGCCCATGACGACGGCGCTCGGATCGTCGATGGTCAGGCAGGTGAGGCGGCGCCGAACGTCGGCGGCGCGCCTCTCCAGGGCGGCGCGGCCGATGAAATCGCCCTTCTCCCTCTTCACGGCGAAGCCGACGCCGGCTTCGTACGGATCGTGTTCGTACGTCATGTCGGTGCCGAAGGCGCGGTAGCCCTTCTCCAGGCGCAGGCTGTTGAAGGCGCCCCGGCCCGCCGCGATGCCGCCGTACGGCTGCGCGGCCTCCCAGAGGGTGTCCCACAGCTTGAGCCCCAGATCGGCGCTCGTGTACAGCTCCCAGCCGAGCTCGCCGACGTAGCTGAGGCGCAGGGCGGTGACGGGGACGGCCCCGATGTGGGCGCTCCGGGCCCGGAAGTAGCGCAGGCCCTCGTTGGAGAAGTCGGCGTCGGCCAGCGGCTGGAGCACCTCGCGTGCCTTGGGCCCCCACAGGCCGATGCAGCAGGTGCCCGCGGTGATGTCCCGTACGGCGACGGAGCCGTCCTCGGGGAGGTGCCGGGTGAACCAGTCGAGGTCGAGGTTGCCGTTGGCTCCGACCTGGAAGCGGTGCCGGGCGAGCCGGGCCACGGTGATGTCGCTGCGGATGGTGCCGTTTTCGTCGAGCATCAGGGTGTACGTCACCGAGCCGACGGACTTGTCCATGTCGGAGGTGGTCAGGCGCTGGAGGAAGGCCGCGGCTCCGGGTCCTTCGACCGCGAGCCGTTTCAGGGCCGTCATGTCGTACAGGGCGACGCTCTCACGGGTGGCCAGCGCCTCGGCGCCGACGATCGGCGACCACATCCGTGCGGCCCAGTCGTTGGGGGTCGGGATGTCCCAGCGGTCCAGGAGCGGCTCGTTCGCGGCGTACCACTGGGGCCGTTCCCACCCGGAGGCCTCCAGGAAGAAGGCGCCGAGTTCGCGCTGGCGGACGTGGAAGGGGCTGGTGCGCAGGGGCCGCGGAGCACCGGGCGGCTGGAGCGGGTGGAGGATGTCGTAGACCTCGACGAAGTTCCGGCAGGAGCGGGCGCGTACGTACGCGGGGGCGAGCTGGTGCGGCTCGAAGCGGTTGATCTCGCATTCGTGCAGGTCGAAGGAGGAGCAGTGGCCGTCGACGAGCCATTCGGCCATGGCGCGGCCGACGCCGGCGGAGTGGGTGACCCACACGGCCTCGGCGACCCAGAATCCCTTCACCTCGGGTGATTCGCCGAGCAGGGGCATCCCGTCGGTGGTGAAGGAGAACAGGCCGTTGATGCCTTCCTCGATCTTGGTGTCGCGGGTCGCGCGCAGCAGGGACCGGGTCTCGGTCCAGGCGTCGGCGAAGTCGTCCGCCGTGAAGCGCAGGACGGAGGGCATCTGCCCGGCGGAGTCCGGCGGGGCGATGTCGTCGGCGGAGACCGGCATGGGGCGGTGACCGTAGGAGCCGATGCCGAGCCGCTCGAAGTGGTCGCGGTAGTACAGGTCGGCGTCCTGGTGGCGCAGGATGGGGCGGACCGCTTCCGCTGTCTGTCCGGCGAGCGCGGGGACGGGCCCGGTCCATGCCAGCTGGTGGGCGAGGGGGGTCAGCGGCAGGCTCATGCCGACCATGCGGGCGACCTTGGGGCCCCAGATCCCGGCGCAGCACACGACGACGTCGGCGGGGATCTCCCCCCGGTCGGTGACCACGGAGGTGACGCGGTCACCGCCGGTGGTCCCGTCGGCCCGGGTGCGGATGTCCAGGACCTCGTGGCGGTCCAGTACGCGGACGCCCCGTGCCCGGGCGGCGCGGATCTGCGCCTCCACGGCGAGGACCGCCTTGGCCAGGCCGTCGGTGGGGACCAGCAGTCCGCCGAGTACGCGTTCACGGTTCACCAGGGGGTGCAGTGCCACGCATTCGTCGGGTCCGACGAGCCGCGCCTCGACGCCCCAGGAGGTGAGCCAGCCATGGCGGCGCGCCAGCTCGGTGAGGCGCTCCGGTGTGGTGGCCAGTTCGAGCCCCCCGACCTGGAGGAAGCACGGCTGTCCGTCGACATCGAGGGCGGCGAGCTTCTCGACGGTGTAGCGGGCGAGTTCGGTCATGGTCTTCGACGGATTCGCCTGGAACACCAGGCCCGGGGCGTGGGACGAGGATCCACCGGTGGCGGGGAGCGGTCCCTGGTCGACGATGGTGATCTCGGTCCAGCCGCGGCAGGACAGTTCGTCCGCCAGTGCCGCGCCCACGACACCCGCTCCGATGATGACCACGCGCGGTCCCGCCATCGCCGCCCCTCCGGTTCGCAAGAAGTAGAGTTGCCGTCAGCGCAACGTGGTGCAGGTTGCGCAACTCACACTGCCGGTCGCCCCGGGTGGTGTCAAGAGGCCCGAATTCCCCCAACACCCGTGCGGGGAAAGGCGGAAACAGCCGTGCCCGGCGGGCTGTCGAGACAGCCCGCCGGGCACGTGGGGGTGCTGGGGGACGCGGCCGGCTCAGCCCTTCTTCCCGAGCCAGGCGTCGACCTTCGCGCGGTTGCCCTCCACCCACTTCTTCGCTGCGTCCTCCGGCGACATCTTGTCCTGCGCGATGTACTTCGCCACGAGGTTCTGGTCCTCGTTCGACCAGCTGAAGTTCTTCACGAGCTGGTAGGCGGGACTGCCGGAATCGGCGAACTTCTTGCTGACGATCTTGTCCAGCGCGTACAGGGGGTAGTCGCAGGCGACCTTCTCCGGGTCGTCGTCGCAGCCGGCCTTGTACTCCGGCAGCTGGACCTTCACGAGCTTCAACTCCGAGAAGAGCCACTGCGGTTCGTAGAAGTAGCCGATCACGGGAGTCTTCTTGGCCTCGGCCTGGCGGAACGCCTGGATGAGCGCGGCCTCACTCCCCGAGTACACCACCTTGTAGTCGAGGTTCAGGTTCTTCACCAGGGCGCCGTCGTTGGTGACGAACGACGGATCCCCGTCCAGCAGCTGACCCTTGTCGCCGGACTCGGAGGTCCTGAGCTGCTCCGCGTACTTGTTCAGGTTCTGCCACTGGGTGATGTCCGGGTACTTCTGCGCCATCCACGGCGGGACGTACCAGCCGATGACCCCCTTGTTGCCCGTCTCACCGGCGGCGACGGCCGTCTGCTGCTGCTCGATGTACTTCTTCTTCAGATCCGGGTGGCCCCAGTTCTCGACGATCGCGTCGACCTCGCCCGTGCCGAATCCCTGCCAGGCGACCTCCTCCTTGAGGTCCTTCTTGGTCACCTCGCAGCCGAGGTCCTTCTTCGCGACGTACGCGATGACCGCCGCATTGGCCTCGTACCCGACCCACGGGTTGACGGCGAGGTTGAAGGAGCCGCACTTCCCGGCGCCGCCCCCTGTGCCCGAGGGTCCGGCACCCGCCTCCCCGACCTTCGCGCCGTCGCATCCGCTGAGCGCGAGGGCGAGCGCCGACAGGCCGGCCAGAGCCGCCAGCCGGGCGGGCCGCCGCAGCGGCACCGGTCCTGTGTTGAGGTTTCCTGCCATGTGTCGTGCCCCTTCTCCTGCCTCAGTGCCCGCTGGGGGCTCGTGCGGCCCGGTGCGCCGCCGCCTGGGTGATCCGGTCGAACATGACACCGAGCAGCACGATGGCCAGGCCCGCCGCCAGTCCCTTGCCGTACAACTGCCCCTGGGAGAATCCCGCCACGACGTCGTAGCCGAGGGCGCCCGCCCCCACCAGCCCGCCGACGACGACCATCGACAGGACGTAGACCAGCCCCTGGTTCGCCGCGAGGGCGAGGGCCCCGCGCGCCATCGGGAGCTGCACCTTCGTGATGACCTGCCAGGCGCTGGAGCCGGCCGATACCGCCGCCTCCACCGTGGTCCGCGGTACCCCTCGCACCCCGTCCGCGATGATCTTGATCGTCACCGGGGCCGCGTAGACGATCGCCGCCACGATCGCCGTGAACCGGCTCGCACCGAACAGCGCCAGGAACGGCACGAGATAGACGAAGGCCGGCATGGTCTGGCCCGCGTCGAGCACGGGGCGGATCAGCCGGTCCGCCAGGGCGCTGCGCCCCATCCACACGCCCACCACGACGCCGAGGGCCATCACGATGACCGTCGCCACCATGCTGGAGGCCAGCGTCGTCATACTGTCCCGCCACAGGCCCGTACCGACGATCAGTGCCACGCACACCCCCGCGGTCGCCGCAGCCCGCAAGCCGCCCAGCAGCGCGGCGAAGGCCACGACCACCACGCCGACCAGCCACCACGGGGAACCGGTCAGCAGCGCCTCGAAGGGGTTGAGCAGCAGCGTGGTGACCACCTCGCGCAGACCGTTCGTCACACCGGTGAGGCTGCCCTGCGCCCAGGCGGTGGCAGAGTCCGCCGAGCGGGCGATCGCGCTGCCCACGCCGGTGTCTCCGGGGAACTGCGCCGCCCATACGTAGGTGTGGGAGAGCCATACACACACGGCGGTAACGACGCCGCCCGCGAGGAGCAGGGGACGGCGCCACCGCGCCGAGCGGCCGACCCGTCGGCCGCGCTCCCCCCTCCCCCGGCCTTCGGCCGGGGGGACCCCCATCTTGCTTCGCTCGCTCGCCGCGGTGGTCACCCGGTCGAGCAAGATGGCCATCACGACGATGGCGAGACCGGCGTTGAAGGCCACGCCCACGTCGAGTGTCTCCAACGCCTTGACGACCGTCTTGCCCAGCCCGGGCGCGTCGATCAGCGCGGCGATGGTGACCATGGACAGCGCGGCCATGATGGTCTGGTTCACCCCCAGCACGATGGTCCGCTTCGACATCGGCAGCAGCACGGTGGTGAGCGCTTGGCGCCGGGTCGCACCGAGCGACTCGGCCGCCTCGACCGTGACGGCGGGCACCGAGCGGATCGCATGGGCGGTGATGCGTACGGCGGGCGGCATCGCGAAGATCAGTGTGGCGATCGTGGCGGACGCCGGACCGATGAGGAAGAACAGCGTCAGCGGGGCCAGATAGACGAACGTCGGCATCGTCTGCATGAAATCGAGCACCGGGGTCGCCAGGCGGTGCACCCGGTCGGACAGCCCGGCCCAGACACCGAGCGGGATGCCGATGAGCAGCGCGACGAGGACGGCCGCCACGGTCAGGGCGAGCGTGTCCATGCTCTCCCGCCACAGGCCCTGCAGACCGAAGAGGACGAATCCGGCGACGGCCAGAGCGGCCACCCGTACGTTCGCCAGCGCCCACGAGGCGTAGCCGGCGAGGGCGACGACGCCCAGCCAGCCGACCACGGGGACCGGACGGCCGAAGGAGGGCTGCGAGAGCAGCGCCTGGAGGAACCCCACCAGGTTGTCGATGACCAGCCGGATCTCGTTGAAGCCGTAGAGGAAGACCGGATTGCTGTTGCGGCCGGCTCCGACGGCGTCGTTGATCTCGTTGAACTCCCGGTGGAGCGGGGTCAGTTCGGCCGTACCCAGGGGCAGCGTGTGGCTGCCGCGCAGGACCAGCCACAGAGCGGCCCACCCGACGAGGACGGCAGCCGCGACCAGGACGCGGCCTCCCCGTGCAGGCGCCCGCCGCGCCGGCGCCTGCGCCACTGCGACGGCCACTAGGCACCGCCCTGCGGGCCGGCGACGACCGCGAGGATCTCCTCGTCGCCGACGACGCCCAGCAGCCGCCCGTTCTCGACGACCTTCGCCGGCTTGTCCGCCGCGAGCACGGCGCGCACCGCTTCGCGGACGACGGTGTCCGCGGCGAACTCCGGACCGTCGAGCGGGTCGTCCGGGCGGGCGGGGCGCATGATCCACCGCAGGGTGAGCACCTGCGAGCGCGGCACGTCCGCGACGAAGTCCCTGACGTAGTCGTCGGCGGGCGCGCCGACCAGCTCGTCGCCGGTGCCGCACTGGACCGTCCGGCCGTCGCGCATGATGAGGATGCGGTCGCCGAGCTTCAGCGCCTCGGACAGGTCGTGGGTGACGAACACCATCGTCTTGCCGACCTCGCGGTGCAGCCGGACCACCTCGTTCTGCATGTCCCGGCGGATCAGCGGGTCGAGCGCGGAGAACGGCTCGTCGAAGAAGAGGACGTCCGGGTCGCCGGCGAGGGCGCGGGCGAGCCCGACCCGCTGCTGCATGCCGCCGGAGAGCTCGTCGGGGTAGGAGTGCTCGTACCCGGCGAGGCCGACCAGTTCGACGACCTCCCCGGCGCGCCGGGCGCGCTCGGCCCTGCCCATGCCGCGGATCTCCAGGCCGTAGGCGACGTTGTCCAGGACCCGGCGGTGCGGCAGCAGCCCGAAGTGCTGGAAGACGTTGCCGAACTTGCGCCGCCGCAGCTCGCGCAGCCTCCTGGGATCCGCGCCCCGGATGTCCTCGCCCTCGAAGAGCACTTCGCCCGCCGTCGGCTCGATCAGCCGGGTCAGACATCGCACCAGGGTCGACTTCCCGGATCCGGACAGGCCCATGACCACGAAGACCTCGCCGGGCGACACGTCGAAGCCGACGTCCCGCACGGCGGCGGTGCAACCGGTGCGCTCCATGAGTTCCCGGCGCGACAGTGCGCACAGCTCGGGCGCATCAGGCACCCGCGCGGCCTTGGGTCCGAACACCTTCCACAGTCCGCGGACGGAGATCACGGGGGTCCCGTCCTCCGGCGCCCCCCGCTGCGACGGCAGTTGAGTCTTCGTTGCGGTCACTGTCGACCTCTCTTCGGATGGCCCGGCCGTACTCGTCGTCGGCGGCGGCACCGGGTCAGCCGCGGAACCAGTGCTGCGCCCGGGGTCGGATGTTCTGCCAGATGTGCTTGGGTTCGCGGTACTCGTCCAGGCCGGTGGGGCCGAGCTCGCGGCCGACGCCCGAATGCCCGAAGCCGCCCCACTCCGCCTGGGGGACGTACGGGTGGTAGTCGTTGATCCAGACCGTGCCGTGCCGCAGCCGCCGGGCCACCCGCTGCGCCTTGCCCGCGTCCTGCGTCCACACCGCCCCGGCGAGTCCGTACTCCGTGTCGTTGGCGATCCGTACGGCTTCGTCCTCGCCCGAGAACCGCTCGACGGTGAGCACCGGTCCGAAGGATTCCTCACGTACGACGCTCATGTCCTGGCGGCATCCGTCGAGCACGGTCGGCAGGTAGTAGGAGCCTGCGGCGAGCGCGGGGTCGTCGGGGCGGCCGCCGCCGCAGCGCAGTACGGCGCCCTGCGCAAGGCCCGCAGCCACGTACTCCTCGACCTTGGCCCGGTGCCCGGCGGAGATCAGCGGGCCGGTTTCGGCGTCGGGGTCGAAGGGGCCGCCGAGCCGGATGGCGCGGGCGCGGCGCACCACCTCGTCGACGAAGGCGTCGTGCAGCGGGTCCTCGACGATCAGGCGGGCACCGGCCGAGCAGACCTGCCCGGAGTGCAGGAAGACCGCGGTGAGGGCGAAGTCCACGGCCGCTTCGACATCGGCGTCGGCGAAGACCACGTTGGGGTTCTTGCCGCCCAGTTCCAGCGCGACCTTCTTCACGGTGGCCGCGGCCGCCGCCATCACCCGCTTGCCCGTCTCCAGGCCGCCGGTGAACGAGACCATGTCCACGCCGGCGTGCTCCGCCAGCGGCGCGCCCGTCTCCGCCCCCGCTCCGAGCACGAGGTTGGCCACCCCGGCGGGCAGTCCGGCCTCCTCCAGCGCGCGCATCAGCAGGATGGAGGTCGACGGGGTCAGCTCGCTGGGCTTGAGGACCAGGGTGTTGCCGGCGACGAGTGCGGGCGCGACCTTCCACGCCGCTTGGAGCAGCGGATAGTTCCACGGTGTGATGAGCCCGCACACCCCGACCGGCTCGTAGACGACCCGGCTGATGGCGTCTTCGCGGCCGGTGTCGACCACCCGGCCGGCGCTGGTACCGGCGATCCCGGCGAAGTACCGGAAGCAGGCCACGACATCGGCGATGTCGTAGGCGCTCTCCACCAGGCGCTTGCCCGTGTCCAGGGATTCCGCGCGGGCGAATTCCTTGGCGTCGCGCTCCATCACGTCGGCGGTGCGCAGCAGCAGCGCCCCGCGCTCCCGCTCGGGCGTGCGCGGCCACGGGCCCTCGTCGAAGGCGCGGCGCGCCGCGGCGATCGCCGCTTCGGTGTCGGCCCGCGTCCCCTCGGAGACGGTCCGGACCGGGTTGCCGTCGGCAGGGCAGATGATCTCCCGACGGCCGCCCGCCACCGCTTCGCGCCATGTGCCACCGACGTACAGATCTGCCACGCGCGGAGCCCTTCTTAGGGGTAACACCGGTCTGTGCGTTGCGTATTGCGCATCGTATTGCTCGGAATGGAACGACACGATCGCCCACGGGGTCCCGTACGTCAAGAGGGCCGGAGGCCCTCGCCGCGGAGGCGGTGGTGCCGGTAGAACTCGGCCTTGGACGGCGGCAGCGGCTCGTTGCCCAGGATGAGATCGGCGGCCTTCTCGGCCACCATCATGACGGGAGCGTAGATGTTGCCGTTGGTCACGTAGGGCATGACCGATGCGTCCACGACGCGCAGGCCCTCCAGACCGTGCACGCGCAGGCTCGCCGGGTCGGTGACCGCCATCGCGTCGGTGCCCATCTTGCAGGTGCAGGACGGGTGCAGGGCGGTCTCGCCTTCCCTGGCCACCCATTCGAGGATCTGCTCGTCGGTCTCGACGGCCGGTCCGGGCGAGATCTCGCCGTCGTTGTACGCGGCCAGTGCGGGCCGGCCGAGGATGTCTCGGGCGGTGCGGACCGCCTCGACCCACTCGCGGCGGTCCTGCTCGGTGGAGAGGTAGTTGAACCGCAGGGCCGGGTGCTCCCGGGGGTCCTTGCTCTTGATCTTCACCGAGCCGGCGGAGTCCGAGTACATGGGGCCGACATGGACCTGGTAGCCGTGCCCGCCGGCCGGCGCGGAGCCGTCGTAGCGGACGGCGATCGGCAGGAAGTGGAACATCAGGTTGGGGTACGCGACCTCCTCGTTGCTCCGCACGAACCCGCCGGCCTCGAAGTGGTTGGTGGCACCCGGGCCCCTGCGCAGCAGCCACTGGAGGCCGATCCAGGGGCGGTGGCGCCACTTGAGGTAGGGCTGCATCGAGACCGGCTGCTTGCAGGCGTACTGGACGTACACCTCCAGGTGGTCCTGGAGGTTCTCCCCCACGCCGGGCAGATCGTGGACGACGTCGACACCGAGGGCCCGCAGCTCGTCGGCGTTGCCGACGCCCGACAGCTGGAGCAGCTGCGGGGAGTTGATCGCGCCGCCGCACAGGATCACCTCGCGGGCCCGCACCTGCCGGGGCGCGCCGCGGCCGCGGCGGTATTCGACGCCGACGGCGCGCTTGCCCTCGAAGAGGATCCGGGTGACGAAGCACCTGGTCCGCACGTCGAGGTTGGGTCGCTTCATGGCCGGGTGCAGGTAGGCCCGGGCGGCGGAGAGCCGCCGCCCGCGGTGGATGGTGCGGTCGAAGGCCGCGAAGCCCTCCTGCCGGTAGCCGTTGACGTCGTCGGTCAGCGGGTGGCCCGCTTCCCCGACGGCTTCCATGAAGGCCGGGAAGAGGGGGCTCGACGCCGGGCCGCGCTCCAGGACGAGGGGCCCCGAGCGGCCGCGGAACTCGTCCTCGGGATCCGCGGCCAGACAGTTCTCCATCCGGTTGAAGTACGGGAGGCAGTGGGCGTAGTCCCAGGTCTCCATGCCGGGGTCGGCGCCCCAGCGCTCGTAGTCCAGCGGATTGCCGCGCTGGAAGATCATTCCGTTGATGCTGCTGGACCCGCCCAGCACCTTGCCGCGGGCGTGGTAGATGCGCCGCCCGTTCATGTGGGGCTCGGGCTCGGACTCGTACTTCCAGTCGTAGAAGCGGCTGCCGATGGGGAACGTCAGCGCCGCGGGCATGTGGATGAAGACGTCCCACGGGTAGTCGGGCCGGCCGGCCTCCAGGACCAGGACGCGGTTGCCGGGGTCCGCGGAGAGCCGGTTGGCCAGGGCGCTGCCGGCCGAGCCGCCGCCGACGATGACGAAGTCGTAACTCTGGGGCACCATCGCTGTGTTGTCCCTCCCCCGTCGTCTCCGGCCGGGGGCTGCCCCCGGCCGTCGATACGCGGCGCATGCTAGTACGGGTGCCGTGATGCGCACCAGGTTGCGTTCCTCGCAACTTCAGGCGCGTTCGGCCTCCCGGCCGGTTGTTGGTGACGGCGCGTATAGTTTCGTCATGAGCAACTACGAGGCAGCCACCGAAACGGCAGGGGCCCCGGCGGGCGGGGTGCAGTCCGTCGACCGCGCCGTCACCGTGCTGGAGATCCTCGCGCAGCGGGGCGAGGCGGGCGTCAGCGAAGTGGCGGCGGAGATCGACGTCCACAAGTCGACGGCGTTCCGGCTGCTCGGCGCGCTGGAGGCGCGCGGTCTCGTCGAACAGGCCACCGAGCGGGGCAAGTACCGCCTCGGCTTCGGAATCGTGCGCCTGGCCGGCGCGGTCACGGGGCGCATCGACATCACCCAGGAGGGCCGCCCCGTCTGCGAGCGGCTCGCCGAGGAGCTCGGCGAGACCGTCAACATCGCCATCCTGGAGGAGCGGTACGCGATCAACCTCTGCCAGGTGCGCGGTCCGGGCGCGGTGACGGCGCACAACTGGGTCGGGCAGCTCACCCCCTTGCACGCCACGTCCAGCGGCAAGGTGCTCCTCGCCCATCTTCCGGCGAAGCAACGCGTGCAGCTGCTGGCCGAGGCCGGCCTGAAGAAGTACACGCCGAGCACCCTGACCGCCAGGACGAAGCTCGAGAAGAACCTCGCCGAAGCGCTGGAGCGCGGATACGCCATGACGTTCGAGGAGTACGAGATCGGCCTCCACGCCATGGCCGCCCCGATCCGCGACCGGGACGGTGTGGTCATGGCCGCGATCAGCGCATCGGGGCCGGGTTACCGCTTCACCGAGGAGCGCATGCGGGAACTGGCCCCGCTGCTGGTGACGGGCGCGCAGGAGATCAGCCACCGCATGGGCCACCTGGGCTGAGCCGCCACCAGGGGATCCCCGCTCCCCGAGACGGCGCACGGCTACCGGGGCTGCCCCGGCCCGGTGCCCAGCCGGGCCCGCACCCAGTCGTGGAACGCCCCGATGTGGTGCTCACTGGGGACCAGTACACCGCCCTTGGCGTACATGCGGGAGCTCATGGCGGGCTGGCAGCGCTCGCAGGCGTCGAAGTCCTGGCGGTTGACCCGGTCGAAGAGCTCGACGGAGCGGCTGATGTCCTTGCCGCTCTCCACCACGTCCTTGAGGTACAGCCAGTCGCACACGACGACCGTGCGGTCGGCCGCGGCCGGGTACATCCGGTGGAGGATGACGTGGTCCGGCACCAGGTTGATGAAGACCTGCGGCCGCACGGTGATCGCGTAGTACTTGCGGTCCTGGTCCGGTGAGACCGTGGGGATGCGGTCGAGCCCCTCGGAGCCGTCGACGGTGAACCCCTGGATGCCCTCGCCGAACGCGGCGCCGTGTCCGACGTAGTACTGCGCCGCGTAGCCGTCCGCGAACCCCGGGAGCACCTCGGTGAGTTCGGGGTGGATCGTGGCGCAGTGGTAGCACTCCATGAAGTTCTCGATGATGAGCTTCCAGTTCGCCCTGACGTCGTAGACGATGCGCCGTCCGACCTCCAGGTCGGCGACGGCGTACCGCTCGACCGCGGCCGCGTCGCCGAGCCGCAGCGCGGCCGCGCCCATGACCTCCTCCTCGAAGGAGGGCGGGTCGTCCGCGAGGCAGACCCAGATGTAGCCGAGCCACTCGCGTACGGGCACGTGCGCCAGCCCGTACTCGGTCCGGCCGACGTCCGGCATGCTGGTGAGGTTCGGTGCGGCGAGCAGCTTGCCGTCGAGGTCGTACGTCCAGGCGTGGTACGGGCATTGGAACGCCCGCTTGACCGCCCCGGCCTCCTCCGTGCACAGCTTCGCGCCCCGGTGCCGGCACACGTTGAAGAAGGCGCGGATCGCGCGGTCGCGGGAGCGGGTCACCAGGATGCTCTCGCGGCCGACGTCCACGGTCCGGAAGGCGCCCGGCTCGGCCAGCTCGGACGAGCGTCCCACGCAGAACCACATCGTCTCGAAGATGCGCTCCTGCTCCAGCCGGAAGATCTCGGGGGCGGTGTAGTGGTCACCGGGGAGAGTGGCGATCAGGCTCTCCGGCAGGCCGGTCGTTGTCACGTGCACTCCTCGCGGAAGGTCGTGGTCCGGGACTCTCGCGCTGGTGGATCAACCGGCCGTGCGGGGGCGCAGGTTCGGCGCCGCGTCCGACAGCACGACGTAGACCATGCCGTCCTCGACGTGGACCTGGTGGGTCCGGACCGGGCGCTTGGCCGGCGGAGAGTCGACGCTGCCCGTGCGCAGGTCGAACCTCGAGGCGTGCAGGGGGCATTCGACCTCGCACCCCTCCAGCCAGCCGTCGGACAGCGAAGCGTCCTGGTGGGTGCACGTGTCGTCGATGGCGTAGACCTCGCCATCCTCGGTATGGAACACCGCGATCGGGGGATCGAACTCGAGCCGGCAGGCCTCGCCTCGCGGGATGTCGGCGAGTCGGCACGCGGGAATCATCATGACACTCCGGTGCGTATAGCGAAACGAATTGCGGTGAACGCAACGTCAGTTTGAGGGCGGCCCACTACCTTGTCAAGGAAGGAATCACGACACCGGGAGGGCCTCATCACCGGCCTCAAGCGAGGTGTGGTCCGCGTTCACCGCGCACGCGCGATCCGCACCGCATTCCCCGGCAGGACGTCGATCCGGACCCCCGCGTCCGGGTCGGTGAAGGTCTCGCCAGGCGCGTACGCCACATGGTCGTTCATGACACGGACGGGCCCTTCGCCGGTCTGCACGGCCGAGTCGACCTTGTAGACGAGGACGCCCTGGCCCTGGCGGGACTCTGCGACGTAGGCCGTGGTCTCGCCGGTCCGCACTACGGCGATCTTCGTGCCGCCGGGGCGTTCCACCGGGGTCAGCGCCACCGTGCGGCGTCCCGCTCCCGCGAGGCAGGCGACCTGGCGGTCGCGGATCCAGCCGAGCTTCCAGGAGTGCCAGCCGAGGAACTGCGGGGCGTGTCCGGCGATGTTGCCCATGACGTCCCAGCCTCCGACGTAACGGTGGGTCGCACCGGTGAAGGCGTACAGGTCCGGCAGGCCGAAGGTGTGGCCGGTCTCGTGGGCGGCGACCTTGAAGCCCCAGCGCCACATGTCCTGGCCGAAGGTCACGGCCCACTTCAGCCGGGTGCCGTCGGCGGTCACGCCCGGGGTGGCGGGGTCGTGGATGTAGGTCGGGGAGAAGGAGATGGCCGTCGCGGCCCTGGTGGGGACGACGTAGACCATGTCGTAGCGGGAGAAGTCCGCTTGGGGGTCGGCGGCCGCGATCGCGTCCCGTACGTACTTCTCGTGGGCCTCGAAGGTCAGGCCGCGTGCGAACCCGTACGAGTCGGAGGTCGCCGGCATGCGGATCCAGCGGTGCAGCACGGTCACGTCGAGGTGGATCCGGCCGTATGCGGCCGTCTCCAACCAGTCTGCGGCGGGTGCGAGTTGGGCCGCGTAGGGCTGCGTGGAGTCGGTGGCCGGCGCGTCGGGGAAGTCCACGAAGAGCGTCAGCACGCGGCGAGTGCCGGTGGACGGCTGGAAGAGGGTGCGGTCGGTGTCGTGACCCTCGTCGGTCCATCCGGTCCTGCCGGGGAACGCACAGTCGGAGGCCGGGGCACGGCCCTCGGCCGCGGCGGCCGTGGCCGGGGACGCCAGGCAGGAGACGACGGCGGCGGCGGCCGCGGCGACGGCGAGGCGCGGGCGGTGGGGCGGGGTGGGCATGGGGACTCCCGTCGTCAGTCGAGTGAAGGGCTACGCGGTCAGTCGGGTGGTGCGGGGCTACGCGCGGCCTGCGGCCAGGTCCATCAGGCGGGACAGGACGCGGCCGCCGGAGGCGGTGACGCCGTCGTGCTCCCACTCGTTGGTGACCCACACGCGCGTCGCGCCGATCTCGCGCGCCGTGCGCAGGGAGAGGCCCGCGTCCACGTACATGTCGTCGTGGTAGACGGCCGCCGCGAGGGGGACTTCGTTGGCGGCGAGGCGGTGGGGGTCGTAGAGCGGGGGCCAGTCGGTGCGGTGGGCCAGGAGGTCGGCGGCCTCCGCGAAGGGGCGCAGGGACGCGATCTCCCGGAACATCCAGGGGTAGATCATCTCTCCGGTGGGCAGCAGGGGGTCGGCGTCCTCCGCGAACTCGGGGAATTCCGCCAGGGCGCGGGAGGCGGCCCAGCCGGTCGGCCCCGCGCCCTGGCCGCCGTACAGGGTCTCCTGCATCACGGCGAACAGCGGGTTGTCGGTGAAACCGGTCAGGGCCATCACCTGGTGGCGGAAGGTGTCGGTCAACTCTCCGTCCGGGCCCAGGGCTTCGTCCAGCAACCAGTGGAACCGCTCGAAGCCGTCGCCCATGCCGAGGACCAGACCCAGGGTGCGCGCGCGGCGCGAGGTGAGGCGGTCCCCGTCGGGCAGGGTGACGACGCCGGCCGCGAGGAGGTCGGCGATCTTGCGGAGGCGGGGGGCGTCGTCCGGGTAGCGGGCGTAGAAGTCGAGGACGCGCTCGCGGACGCGCGGGTAGGTACGGGCGTACACCTCGTCGGCGGTGGCGGTGAGACCCGGCAGCCCGCCGGTCACGTAGCACGCGCGCAGGCCCTCGGGGGCTCGGGAGAGGTAGGTGAGGGTGATGAAGCCGCCGTAGCTCTGCCCCAGCGTCTCCCAGGGAGTGTCCTCGCCGCACAGTCTGCGGCGGATCAGCTCGGCGTCGGCCACGATCGCGTCGGCGCGGAAGTGGGCGAGGTGGGCGGCGAGTCGGTCCGGTGAGGCGAAGCGGGCGGCGGAGCGCGCGGTGACCGGGGTGGAGCGGCCAGTGCCGCGCTGGTCGAGGAGGAGCACGCGGTGGGTCTTCAGCGCGTGGAGCAGCCAGCCGGGCGAACCGGCCGAAGGGCGAGGGGATTTGCCGCCCGGGCCGCCCTGCAGGTAGAGCAGCCAGGGCAGTTGTTCGCCGCTGCGGGACGGATCGGCGACCTCGCGAGCGAAGACCTCGATGGACGGACCGCCTGTGGCCCGGTGGTCGAGGGGGACGCTGAAGACGTGGTCGACGGTGGCGTAGGCGGGGTTCATGAATCCCTTTCCCGGCTGGAGGGGACGGCCGTAGGGCGAGGGTCGGCGGGTGCCGGATCAGCATGGTCCGGCACCCCTGCGCCGGGGAGCTCCCGCATGGCCATAACGCCATGTTGGGGCGAGCCGACCACTGCCCGGGATCTTGTCAGTGCAATGTCACATAACTATGGTGCGGACACCGCTCCGGGAAGGACCCCTCATGGACCCACGCACCCGCACCGCCTTCGCCGCCGCGCTGGCGGCGACCCTCGCCTTGGGCATCGCCGGCTGTTCCGGCCACAAGAAGGCCGACGGCGACGGCGACCGCAGCAACCCCGCAACCGCGAACACGGGCAGGGTGATAGGCGGTACGCCTCAGAAGGGCGGCACCCTGACCGTCCTGTCCAACCAGGACTTCAGCCACCTCGACCCGGCCCGCAACTGGGTCATCGGCGACATGGACTTCGCCACCCGCCTGCTCTACCGCACCCTCGTGACGTACAAGGCCGAGCCCGGCACAGCAGGCGGCGTACTGTCCCCCGATCTCGCCGAGGACCTCGGCACCCCGTCCAACGGAGCCCGGACCTGGACCTTCAGACTCAAGGAGGGCCTGAAGTACGAGGACGGATCGCCCATCACCGCCCAGGACGTCAAGTACAACGTGGAGCGTTCCTTCTCCCCCGACCTGCCCGGCGGCCCCGACTACGCGGCCCGCTACCTCGCCGGCGCCGAGGGCTACCGCGGCCCGGCCGAGGGCAGGCAGCTCGATTCCGTCAAGACGCCCGACGACCGCACGATCGTCTTCGAACTGCGCAAGCCCTTCGCGGAGTTCCCTTACGCGACGGTGCTGCCCACCTTCGCCCCGGTCCCCAAGTCCCAGGAGAAGGGCCCCCAGTACGACAGCCGCCCCTTCTCCTCGGGCCCGTACAAGATCGAGACGTACGACCGCGACAAGCTGCTCGTCCTGGTCCGCAACCCCCACTGGGACCCGGCCACGGACCCCGTGCGCAAGGCCTACCCCGACAAGGTGGTCGTGACGATGGGCCTGCGGGCCAATCAGATCGACGACCGGCTGATCGCCAGTGCCGGCGCCGACGCCTCCGCCGTCGCCTGGGGCAAGCTGCGCCCCGAGAGCACCCCCAAGGTCCTCACCAAGGCCGAGGTCAAGGCACGGCTGCTGGCCGAATCCTCCAACTGCACGGACATGGTGCAGATGCACACCGGCCGACCGCCCTTCGACGACATCAGGCTGCGCCGGGCCGTCCAGTACGCACTCGACCGCGAGGCCGTCCTGACCGCCGCCGGCGGCCCCGCACTGGGCGACGTGGCCACGGCCCTCATGCCCGCCCCGCTCTTCGGCGGCAAGCAGCCCGACACCCTCGGGATTCCCGCTACCGGCGACGTGGGCAAGGCGAAGGAGTTCCTCCGGGAGGCCGGAAAGCCGGACGGCTTCGCAACGACCATCACGGTCCCGACCGGCGACAAGGGGATCGCGGAGGCGGTACAGCAGTCCCTCGGCCGCGCAGGGATCAAGGTCACCATCGAGACCGTCGACCCGTCCGCCTTCTACGACACCATCGGGGACACCAAGAGCCGCACCGACCTCGTCTACACCGGCTGGTGCCCGGACTACCCCTCGGGCTCGACCTTCCTGCCCTTCGTCTTCGACGGCCGCTCCATCAAGGAGAAGGGGAACTCCGGCAACCACTCGCTCTTCCGCGACGCGGCGACCATGGAGAGCATGGACCGGATCGCCGCCATGACCGACGTCCAGCAGGCGAACGCCGCCTGGCAGGAGCTGGACGGCCAGATCCTCGCCAAGGCCCCGACGGTCCCGGCCGTCATCGAGCGCATGCCGCTGCTCCTCGGCACGAACATCGCGGGCGCCTTCGGTCACATGTCGTTCGGCGGGCAGATCGACTACGCGACGATCGGCCTGAAGAACCCGGCGAGCAGCGGCAACGGCAGCTGACGATGGATCTGGAGGTACGGCATCTACGGGTGGTGTGCGCGATCGCCGAGGCGGGCAGTCTCACCCGTGCCGCCTCGGCGCTGGGCCTGACCCAACCGGGGCTCAGCGCCCAACTGCGCCGCATCGAGACCCTGCTGGGCGGGACCCTGTTCGACCGTCGGCAGACGGGCACGGTCCCCACTCCCTTCGGCGAACTGGTCCTGGGCCGGGCCCGCGCGATCCTCCCGGGCATCGACGGGCTCCTGGCCGACACCGGCCGGGCCACCCGCCGGCTGCGTGCCGCCGACCAGATCCGCATCGGCTCGGTCGGCGCGCCACTCCTCGGCCACCTGGTCCTGGCGGTCAAGTCCGTGCTTCCCGCGGCCGAGGTGACGACGCGCTGCGAGTACGCCCCGGTCCCCCTGCTCGACGACCTCGTGGCGGGCCGGCTGGAAGCGGCGGTACTCGGCGACCACCCGGACCAGGAGCTGCCGTCGCGTGAGGGCATCGCACTCCACCCCGTGGCCACCGAGCCGGTCTTCGCACTCCTCCCGGACGCCCACCCTCTCGCCCTCCGGGACGAGGTTTCACTGTCCGACCTCCTGGACGAGGACTGGGCCGTCCCCCGTCCCGACAGCGACCGGACCCCCGAGTACTGGTCCTCCGTCTGCGCCCTGACCGGCCGCCGCCCGTACACCCCGTACGAGGCCGACGGCCGCCAGCTGATCGAGCTCGTCCGCGCCGGCCTGGCCGTCAGCCTCTGCCAGGCCAACTTCATCGAAGCCCCGGGCACCACGGTCCGCCCCCTGACCGGCAACCCCCTGTGGTACCGCCACGTCCTGGCCTGGCGCCACGACACCCCCCTCGATGCCCATGCTCCCGAGGTCCTCCGCCGTGTCACCGACGGCTACCTGACCACGAGCGCGCTCAGCCCGGTGTACACCCGCTGGCGCGCGGGAAGGGGGCAGGGTTAGCACTCGGCGTGGTGGCGTCGGCGGGACGAAGCCGGGCCGCGGGTGATCGCTCCGTTGGAACGGAAGAACGGCGGAGCGGCAGATAGGCGGCGGCCCGGGCACCGGAGGCAGCAGCAGGGTGAGCCATCTGCGGGCGGCGGTGCACCACGGCAACGGTATCGGCCGCTGCCTCGCCGCGAGGCGGCAGCG
This sequence comes from Streptomyces sp. NPDC059989, assembly GCF_042736975.1. Classification (NCBI taxonomy): domain Bacteria; kingdom Bacillati; phylum Actinomycetota; class Actinomycetes; order Kitasatosporales; family Streptomycetaceae; genus Streptomyces; species Streptomyces sp. NPDC059989. The sequence goes on along the minus strand of NZ_JBHWUO010000007.1, from coordinate 192,320 downwards.
CAGGGCCCCGGGATTGCCGGCGGTGGGTCGGAGGTCCTCAACAGTCGCGTCGGGACTCACCCCCCCCTCTTCGGATCCGCTCCTAGGATCGTCGCGACGCCCGCCGGATGCGCCGCAGCCGTTCTTGGTTGCGCGGAGCAGTATTGATGCCGAGCTGGGCCCGCCGCGAGCGCGGGATGTTCCTCCGCGAGCTCTTCTGGTTCTCGCCGTAGACGTTCCGGCGGTCCTTCAGATAGCTCAGCCGCTTCTTCTCCTGAGGTGACCTCTGCCGCATACCCGCCATGTTCTCGGACCCAGAGCGGTCCCCGCACCACCTTTCCGGCCAGGGAATGCCCACACGCGGCGATGGCGTTGCCGCGGGGGATCCTCCGCCAAACGAACGGCCCCGGCGCGAACGGTGGCGCCCGAACGCGGGTCGGGCCAGGTTCGGCTACGGCTGAACGTCGGTGACGGTCGTTCGTCGGGGTTCCTTCCACTCACCCGCACACGCCTGACTGTCGGCGTGCCATGCGAGGTGCCACCTGTAGAAGCAGGAGATGCGTTCCATGCCAACTGCTCGTCAGCAACGCCCAGGCGCACGTCGTTTGGCTCCGCCCGTGTGGACGGTCGCGGCCCTGGGGCTCGCCGTGCTCGGGGCCACCGCCGTGGTTCGGGCGGCGCCGGCCGCGGCGTCAGTGGGGTCGGAGACGACCACGCCGTTCGCCACCCGCAGCGAGGGCTACTACTGCTTCAGGATCCCTTCCCTGGTGACCACGCGCTCCGGTGCCCTCCTCGCGTTCGCGGAGGGCCGGGTCAGCACCTGCAGCGACATCGGGCACAACGACATCGTGATGAAGAAGTCGACGGACGGCGGGAAGACTTGGGGGCCGCTTACCGTGGTCGCCGGTGCGAACGACGCCGACGCGAACGGGAACCCCTCGCCGGTCGTCGACGCCGTCACCGGCCGGGTCTCCCTGCTGTACGCCACCAGCACGTGGAGCGAGAACCCCGACGGCACCCTCAACCGCGGCGCCCGCAGCCTGCGCGTGGCGCACAGTCTTGACGAGGGGGCCGCATGGCAGAGCGGGGCCTCGCTGGGTCACCTGAAGCCCGCGGACTGGGTTTGGGTATCCACGGGGCCGGGGCACGGCGTCCAGCTCAGCCGCGGTGCGCACCACGGCCGGCTCGTCGTGACGGGTGACCACACGACCAAGGACGGCAAGGCCGGCGGTCAGCTCTACTACAGCGACGACGGTGGGCTGACCTGGGCCCTCGGTGCGCGCTCCGACGTCGAGAACAGCGCCGCCTACCCGGGTGAGCTGACGGTCGCGGAGACCACCGACGGCGGCCTGTACGTGAACGCGCGGAGCTCGGTCAGGTGCAACACCAACGAGCACCGGCTGGCGGCGACCAGCGCGGACGGCGGCGCAACCTTCGCCGCGCCGTTCACGCCCGTGGCCAACCTCGACACCGCCCCGGCCTTCGGCTCGCTGCTGCGCGCGAGCGCCAAGGACATGGGAGGTGCCCGGGACCGGCTGCTCATCTCCGCCCCGGCCCGTCTGGGTCCGAACACCCTGGAGGACCGACGGGAGTTGGCCGTGCGCTCGTCGTTCGACGAGGGAAAGACCTGGCAGACCGTCGGTACGGTGGTCACCCCGGGCCGGGCCGGCTACTCGGACCTGACGCTGTCGCCCACCGGAACCATCGGCGTGCTGTACGAGAACGCGAACAACATCCCGCACGGCAACGTCAGCTTCACCTCCTTCACCGAGGGCCAGATGGACGCGGCCCAGCAGGAGCTGCGGCTGCCCCGCACCGCGGACACCGGCCCCAACGGCTACGGCAACCACGCCGTCATCCACGGTGGGGCCCAGCTCACCGACCGCGGCGCCGGCAAGGCCATGGCCTTCGACGGCCAGGACGACTACCTGCGGGTCGTCAACTGCTCCCCGTCGCTGCGCCTGGGACAGGGCGACTTCACGGTCTCGGCCTGGTTCAAGCACTCGGCCACGTCGGGCGGGTTGCCCATCGTCTGGGGCTACGGCATGGGTGACAAGGTCCGGCAGTTCTGGCTGAAGGCCGAGCCCGGCAAGAACCAGCTGCGTGCCGCCATCAGCACCGGCGACGCGTACGCCGAGGTGAAGACCACGTCGTCCTACAACGACGGCAACTGGCACCACGCGGTGTTCAAGCGGCAGAACGGCCGGCTCATACTGTCCGTCGACGGGGGCCAGGAGTTCACCGCGGCCGCTCCGGCCGGGGACATCACGCCGTCCGACGAGTTCACCATCCACGTCGGTGCCCGGCCGGACTTCCCCAACCAGCCGGCCGGGGTCACCGAGCTCTTCAAGGGCGACCTGGATGACGTCCGGATCTTCGGCCGGGGGCTGACGGCCGAGGAGGCCACCAGCGTCCGCAACGGCGCGCTCAGCGTCGCCAACGACCAGGAGCGCCTGCGGCTCGGGTTCGCCACCATCTGGTAGAGCCGCCCGCCCCTCAACTCCGTGTGCGGTCCGGTATGGCGGGCGTGCGGGCGCAGAGGTGGTTCGGCGGAGGCTCGCTCCAGACGGCCCGGCGTATGTGCGCGGCCACGCTCACGGGCTCGTTCCGGAAGAGCTGGTAGAGACTCCTCAGCGAGATGTTGTGCCGGTCGGCCACGGTCTGCGGGGTCAGTTCCGGGTCGCCGAGGTTCCCGTCGATGAAGATGCCTGCCGGGCCGCACTCACCCAGATGGAGGCCGAACGGCTCGCCCGTGCAAGCATCTTCGACTGCCTCATCCCCGGCTGACGGACCGCATCATCGACCACCTCGGGCCTATGCTCGCGCTCCAGCCCCGCCAGCGGCTCGCAAAAGGCACAGTGCTCATCGTGGACGGCAGCCTCGCTCCGACCCGGGACCACGCGGTGGCAGAGCAGTCCAAGAACTACCGGGGGTGGCCGGGGTCGCTGACCGCCGGCTGACCGCTATGGCCCGGTGGGTGGCTTCAGCCCCTTTCCAGGCCGGAGCCGCCGCCCGTGCTGCCTGTACCGCTTGTGCCAGGGGTACTGCGTGTGCTGTCGGAGATGGTTGAGATGATCTCCGTGCTACTGGAGGAAACGCCCGCAGGTCCGTCGGGGAGCACGCCCGGGTGGGCCGTGTCATCGGCAGGACTGTAGCCCTCTCGGATCTGCTCCTGATCCCCGACCCGACCGGGGGAAAGCCAGCTCGACACCTCGGAGTTCACATCGTTGGAGGCGGTTTCCCGTCCTGCCTCGTTCTCACCCTGACTCATCGCGTACCTCCGCTATCCGAGTTTGCGAGAATTTCAAAGAAGTCGATGTCTGCGCACTTCACGTATATCCCCATGGATCGAGCGACCTCGGAGCTGAAGCCGCCATCGCTCTTCATTCGATAGGACCGCTCCAGGAAAAGCTCTGGAGGGTGAGGAAAGGAAGTGGCGTAGGATTTCGCTCCATACCACCCTCCAATCCAGGAACCGTCTTTCAGGCGGACACGTACGAAAGACGGTGGGCAGTCACGGAACGCGTGGTCCCAAGCAGTCGGCGTGCTGCGATAGCTGCCCCGGAGTCTGCGGCGTTCCAGCTCAGATAACCCCCACGCGGCTCCAGCGGGAACGGCGAAGACCAGTCCCAAGATGAGGGCTGCAGCCGACCGGGGGTGCTGACGCAGGCCATCCCACCCCTGCCCGACATCGAACAATGCGATCAATTGCGGGCCGATCGCCAAAACGTAAAGCGCGTCCAGCACAACGGATGCGATCAATGCTCGCAGCACCCGTTGGGCGATGTCCTGCTCGCCTGGTGTCGACCCGCGCCGACGCTCCCGAAGGAGTTGGTACGTCACCCCGGGAGCGACGAACAAGACAATCAATGCCAGTTGAACGAGGGTGGCCGGAGCCCCTCCCATGATCCCCCCTCCCTCCAACTTCCCTTGCAGTCCAGCCTACTTGAGCTCAGTTCGGCTGGCGCGGGGCATCCACCACCTCGTACGGCCCGGCTCCTCACGCCTCCGGCCCGCGCCGGAGGCGGGGCAGTTCAGCCGCCCGACATCACAAGATCAGCGACAGAGCCCGCGAACGTGCGCCACTCGCCATGCAGGAGCACAGCCGGTCCGTGGCCCGATGTCCTGGTTCCAAGGTCGCTGTAGAGATGGGTCCATCGGCCGATGCCGGCTCCAACCATCGAGGTGATCATGAGGGTTGTCCGTTCGAGCCGAGGAGGAGCCATGCGGGTGGAGCACGTGAACTGGGTGGAGGTACCTGCCGGGTTGCTGCGTCGGGGTACGCCGGTCGACGAGGTGGCGGCAGTGGCCCGCCGGTATGCGGACACCGGGGTGCCGGTGGAGTGGTACATGAAGGAAGCACCGCGCGCGGAGATCCACGTCCCGGCGTTCCGGATCGCCCGCACCCCGGTCACGGTCGGCCAGTGGGCCCTCTTCGCGGCGGCCACCGGCCGCCCGGCCCCACGGGGGCCGGCGGACCACCCGGTCATCGGGGTCGCCTGGGAGGCGGCGACGGCCTACTGCCGGTGGCTCGGGGAACGGCTCGGCCTCGGTGTACGGCTGCCCACGGAGGACGAGTGGGAGCGTGCCGCGCGGGGCGACGACGGCCGGGAGTTTCCATGGGGTGAGGAGTACCGCACCGGCCGGGCCAATCTGGTGGACCTCGGTATCGGCACCACGACGCCAGTCGGTTCGTTCCCCAAGGGCGCCAGCCCTTTCGGGGTACTGGACATGGCGGGTAACGCCGACGAGTGGACCTCTACCCTCTACGCTCCCTACCCGGGCGCGCCCGCCGAGGTGCCGAGCACCGAGGACTGGGCCTTCGACCGGCACATCACCCGCGGCGGTTCGTTCCGCCACGACCGGGACCTGGCCCGGTGCGCCCGCCGGCACGGCGCCTATGAGCCGGATCTCGAAGCGATCGGCGTGAGCTTCCGTCTGGCAGCACCGGCCGCTTAGACAACTCCCGCCGCCCCAACCACACCGCCCAGACCCGGGCCCTGCACGCCCACCTGCGCTGGCGCAACAAGAACGCCCGCCACCCCGACGTCCTCGCAGCACAACGAAGCGGACGAGCCCGCATCCGCAGCGAGATGGGCATCCGCTGAGGCGGACGACCCCTCGTGCACCCGCCCGACGGGACGCCTCGGTTGAAGCATCAGGCCGAGTGCAGGGGTGGGACGTTCCTCGCGAGCGCGGCGGCTTGCAGCAGGATGCTCGGCTCGGCACCGGGGTCCTCGACCATGACGACGCCGGCCGCCTGGATGTCGAAGCCTGTCGGCCAGATGGTGACGTCGCTTGCCAGTGCGCCCTCCAGCTTCGCCCGTGTCAGGTCGGCACCGGTGAGGTCGGTTCCTCGGAGGTCAGCGAGTCTCAGATCCGCGCCGGTGAACTTGGTGCCATGGCCCCGCGCCTTGCGTAGATTCGCCTCCCGAAGGTCGGCCCCGGAGAAGTCGGCCTCGCGGAGGTCGGCCCTGACCATGCGAGCGCCGCGCAGGTCGGCTTCGATGCAGCGGCTCTGGTGGAGGATCGACGTCCCGAGCTCCACGTGCCGCATGTTGGCCGCGATCAGCGATGCCTTGGTCAGGTTGACCTGGTAGATGCTCGCCGCTTCCAGGCAGGCGCCGTCGAAATTGATGTGGTGCAGCCACAGTCCGTCGCAGTCGGCCCGACGCAGGTCGGTGTAGCTGACGTTGAGCCAGTCGGGCCGGCGTTCCTGGCACAGGACTCCCAGGCCGGTGAGCGCCACCTGGGCATCCGGGGCACGGGTCTCCAGCGGAGGCACGGAGTTGATCGAGGCTTCCGCCGTCGGCGAGTCTTGCGCTTGCGGAGGCCATGGCAGGTGAGTCCGGAGGAACGCGGCCTTGATCGAGATGACCGCCTCCCTGTCGCGAGCCGAATGGTCCGCGATCCGCCACAGCGCGTAGAGACCGCCGATCCGCACGTCCGTCTTCTCGCTGCCGAGCTGGTCGACCGCCCGGCTGAAGCGGTCCGTGATATGTCCCTCCCGGGTGGCGTGCAGCCCCTCCTGGTTGACCCTCAACTGCCGCCAGGTGGCGTACGCGCCGAAGAGGACGACAGCGCCACCGACCACCTGCACGAGCGTCGTGCGTACGTTGTTCACAGCTGCGAGCCGTTCAGCGGCCGAGATCCTGGCCCCGCCGAGATCGCGCTCGACCACCAGCCCCGGCAGCACCACGACCACTACGGCCAGCGCGACGAGCACGGCCAGCACCGCCGCCACCGCGAAGAATGCGGAACTGACCCGACGCCGCCGAGAGGCGCCCGGTATGCGCCGCGTATGAGTAGATCCCCCCGTATCCATGCGCACATGATCGCAGGGCGGTCCGGAAGCCGGAGCACCTATCCGGTCAGAGCACCAGGAACGATCCGCAGGTCAAGGTGGCTGCCGCGCGGCAGCGGCCACCCCGCGAGCTCGGCGCCGCGAGCCAGCACACGGGGCGGGCCGCGCACCGCACTGCGGGCGCGGCCCTCGGCGGGGGATCGGGTTTCCGAGCCGGGGCCGCGCGCGCAACCGGCCCTCGTCGCGCAGGTCTTCCTTGCGACGCCGCTTCATCTCCTCGTGCCCGCTGCTCGCCTTCACATGGCAGCGATCGCTACCTTTGGTGCTCGTGGTGCATGGTCAGGCACAGTGCCCAGACGTCGGTGTAAGTGTTCGGCGAGGGTGATCCTCCGGCGTGGATGTTGGCCGTCCAGGACGCGGCCGTGGTGGATCCGTCACTGACCGGACTGCCGTCGGCGTCGCTGGGGAAGCTGCCGTTGAGGTGGGTGCCGCCCGAGCCCGCCTTGGTGTAGCCGTTCGTCGTCACGTTGCCTCCGCTGGTGGCGGCGCCCCCGCTGATCAGGATGCTCCTGTCGCCCCTATCTCCGTTGCGGCCGCGCCCGCCCCGGTCTTGTCCGTTGTCGTCGGCGCAGCCGACGGTCGCCGTCTGGCCGGTGCCGCCCTCGGTCGGGCCGGCCACCTCGCGGAAGTGGACCTTCGTCGTCATGCCGCTGGTGTTGACGCGGTCACCGGTGCAGATCGCGTAGGCGTACGCCGTGTTGTCGTTGTTGCCGTGTCCGCCGCCGATCCCCCCGACTGCGGTCCAGGAGTTGGGGTTGGTCTCTCCGTCGGCAGCGGCCTTCCGGCCGAAGTCGTGTGCGGCGTCGTTGAAGGTGGGGAAGCCGGCGACCGGCTTGAGGCTGCCGACGCTGGCGGGAGTGTTTCGCACGCCGCCGCCGAGCAGCAGCGTGCCGGGAGGACAGGTCGCCACGACGACCTCCGCCGACTGCGGGGCGGAGGGCCCGGCCTTCCGGTTCATGACGACCTGGGTGTGCCTGATCCGTGGGGTGGAGAGGCAGACCGCGTACGAAGTGGTGGAGAAGGCGGGACTGGCGTTGCCCCCGCTGCCGCCGAACGCAAGCCAGTGCCTGACGTCGGTACCGACGACCCCGGGCGACTCGGTGTACTCGGTGAGGCCGTCGGGGCTGGGAGCCATGCCCAGCACGTGGTTGCCGTTGCGCGTGCTTTCGGTGCCGATGGTCTGGTTGACCCCGCCGCCGGAGACGAGACCGCCGGCGCAGTCCGAGTGGGACGAGACACCGGTGAAGGTGGTCGCGGGGCCCATGGTGGCTTCGGGGACCTTCACGGTGACGCTCGCGACGTCGGCGTAGGCGATTTCCGGGACCGCCAGGGCGATCAGGGCGCCCGGGACCAGCACCTTCGCCAGGACGGAACGGTGCAGGGACTTCTTGTTCATCGAATTCTGTCTTTCTGGTGTCAACGCACGGCGGACGTGGCATGAGAGCGGGCGTCGTTCGGATGCGGCGTTGTGCGGGTGGAACGGGTGGAACGGGTGGTCCACGGGCGGGCTGCGGTCGGCGTCGCGCCCGCTCGTGAACCGGTGGCGCCGGTGACTCAGACGCCGTCGTCGGCGCAGAGCGCCCAGACGTCGGTGTAGGTGTTGGGCGAGGACGCTCCACCGGTGTGGGTGAAGGCCGTCCAGGACGCCGCCGTAGTGGTCCCGTCACTCACGGGGTTGCCGCCGGAGTCGCTGGGGTAGCTGCCGTTGAGGTGGTCACCGCCCGAGCCCGGTCCGGTGAAGTTGGTGGTGGTCACGTTGCCCCCGCTGATGGCGGCGCCACCGCTGACCAGCTTCCCGTCCCCACCACCGCAGGTGACCGTCGCCTTCAGGCCCGTGCTGCCGGCGGTCGGGCCGCTCACCTCGCTGTAGCGGACCTTCACGGTGACGCCGCTGACGTTGATGCCGTTCCCACTGCAGATCGCGTAGGCGAAGGTCTGGTTGGAGGCGTTGTTGTTGTCCCACCCGACGGCGGTCCAGGAGTCGGGGTTGGTCTCTCCGTTGGCCGCGGCCTTCTGACCGAAGCCGTGTGCGCTGTCATTGAAGGTGGGGAAGCTCGCGATCGGCTTGAGGGAGCCGGTATTGCCCGGGGTGGTCCGGGCGCCGCCGCCGAGCAGACGGGTGTTGGCCGGGCAGGTCGCGGTGACGCGGCCGACCGTCGACCCGGTGGTGGGGGTGTTGGCCTTGTTCATGACGACCTGGGTGTGGTTGATCAGGTTGCTGGTGAAGCACATCGCGTAAGGCGTGGTGGAGAAGGAGGCGTTGACCTGGCCACCGGTGCCGCCGATGCCGAGCCAGTGCGTGAGGTCGGTGCCGACGACACCGGTGGTGCCGGTGTATTCGGTGGTGCCGTCGGGGCTGGGCGAGGTGCCGTTGACGTGGTTGCCGTTCACTGCCCCGCCGGTGCCGAGGGCCTGGTTGATCCCACCGCCGGAGATCAGGCCGCTCGAACAGTCCGCGTGGGTCGAGATCTCAGAATTGGCGCTCGCGGGGCCGCTGGTGGCACCGGGGGTCTTCACGGTGACGCTCACGGTGTTGGCGTAGGCGGTTCCTGGCACTGCCACTGTCAGCAAGGCGCCCAGGATCAGGGCCTTGCCTGGGATGGTGGAGCGCCGCGGGAACATCCTTGTCATGGGCTTCTCTCTCTGCTTGAACGTGTCTTCGACGTGGCGGGACGTGGCAGGGGTCCGACCGCTCGGGGATCGACGCCGGGGCGCGGTGACGGTCCGGGGTCTTCGTCGACGTGGTGGTCGGAAGCGGAGCTCGGCGCCGGGGCTTGCCGCAGAAGGTGCGGGTTCGGCTGGGTGTGGACGACGGGTACTGCGCAGACGCCTCGCGCTGACCGATGGCTAACCGACGTACGGGACCGGGTACTTGCTGATCGTCTTGCTCATCCCTTGCCGACGCAGCGTTGACCTGGTTGCGATGCGGCCCTGGCCCTGTCCCTCGGTAGGGAGAGCCCTCGTGAGCCACGCTCCACACACTGCACAGGGATCCGACCTGCACTCCATGTAATCCGCAGATGCGGACTCTAGCGGCTGTCTGAGCTAGCGTCTACAGCATCATTCAAGGATTCAGACAGCAAGTGCGGCTTTAGAGGCTGAGGGGAAGTGGGCGCTGTCGCCCTGTCCCTTCTGCCGTCGGCATCCTGCCGGGCGGGGCCGGGGCCGCCCTGGCCCATCACATGGCGTGGCCGGCCGGCTGGCCGGGGACCCTACCCGAGCGGCGGCCTAACGATCCGGCGGCACTGCGAGCCGGGCGGGTCTTGACGCTTAAGATCCCGGAGTGGAAATCGAACTGTCTGACGTCCTGGACGAACTGATCGAGATGCAGGAAGCGACCGACGAAGCGCACGCCGAGTTGACGCGCCTTCAGGAGGAACTCGGCGACGCGGCTCAGTGGACCGACGAGCAGCACGTGACCTGGCGGGACGCCTGGGAAGACGCTCGCGAGCCCTGGTGGTTGCTGGATACGGCCCTGGACCACTACGCGGAGGCGATCGGTCTGGACCGCGACGAGCTGGAGGCCACGGTGCAGAAGGCGGCAGGCCACGTCCCGCTGCGAGAGGAAGACTGACAGGCCCGCCGGGGGTCAAGGGAGCCTGACCCGTCTGCCCCGTAGGCAGCCGCTGCGAGGTAATCGAACGATGAGTCATCGGTCCCCCGCCGTCACCAGCAGCGCACCATGCCCTCCCCCACTCCCCCCGTCGGCCGGCCGCCCCCTCTTCCAGGGTCAGCCTGACCGCTCCGCCCAGGCACGGCCTGCGGTCGGCCTCGGCCCCGCGAGGGGCTCGGTATGGGGGGGTACCGGTAGCGTCACCGGACACCACATCCAAGGAGCACACCTACTCGTGGACCCGGGCATCATCGGACAGGCGGCCGGGCTGTTCGCCGTGACCAACATCGACGACATCCTGATCCTGGCGCGCTGTTCTTCGCCCAGGGAGCCGGGCACCGCGGCTCCACCCGCCGCATCATGCTCGGCCAGTACCTGGGGTTCGCCGCGATCCTGGCCGTAGCGGTGGCCGCCGCGTTCGGCGCCACCTTCCTGCCCGAGGCCGCCATCCCCTATCTCGGTCTGCTCCCGCTCGCGCTGGGCCTCAAGGCGGCCTGGCAGGCGTGGAAGGACCACCGCGACGGCGGGGACGACGAGGTGGCGCACCAGCGAAGGAGGGCGGGCCGGGCCCGCTGGAGGTCGCAGCGGTCACCTTCGCCAACGGCGGCGACAACATCGGCGTCTACGTGCCCGTCTTCGCCACCGCCGGCATCGGCGGGATGAGCGTGTACGTCGCGGTGTTCCTCGTCCTGGTGGCCGTGTGGTGCTTCGCGGGCCGGTACTTCGCCACCCGCCCCGTCATCGCCAAAGCCCTCGCCCGCTGGGGCCACATCCTGCTGCCCCTGGTCCTGATCGTCATCGGCCTGCTCATCCTCATCGAGGGCGGCGCCTTCGGCCTGTGAGTCGGCCGGCACCCACCGTTCGAATCCTTGGCGACATCCCGATGCCGAGGTGCCGAAGGACTACAAGCAGCCCGTCGACCCGCGCCCCGCACTGGGCGGGAATGCTTCAGATGGTTGATAGCCCTCTCGACGGTGTTGCGCTTCTTGTCGCGGTCCCCGTCGAACCCGGGCGGCCGTCCGCCGCGTGAGCCTTTGAGCAGACGGGCGGCCCGGCTATCGGTCCTCTCCGGGATCGTGTGGCGGATACCCCGCCGTCTCAGGTACTCGCGAACAGGGCCGTTGCTGTATGCCTTGTCGCCCGCCAGACTGTCGGGCTTCACGCGTGGCCTTCCCGCGCCGGGTCTCGGAACGCGGATTTCCTCCCGCACGGCGACCTGCGCCATCAGGTGATCGAAGGCCGGGCCGATCTGCCCCGTGTCGGTTCGGTCATCGAGCTGGACGCCATCCCCTGGTACGCCGTCGCTGACGCTGACGTGACGGCACGATCGCTGCTCACGTTGCTCCGTACCTGCGCAGCCTGATCCTGGACGACAACCATCCGGTGACCGCGAAGAGTTGCGCTCACGACCCGCTCTGCCGGCACCGGCAGAGACCTCCGCACTGGTCGGATGGCTCCGCACGCACCGAACCCGCAGCGTCGCCGACGGAACCCGAACGCCCGCGGCCGGGCTCGGTCCATCCGCACACCGGCAAGCCCTCCCCCAAGGCCGGATACGCACCAGGGCTGGCCCGGCTGATCCTGGTGCGCCTCGACGACTCAGCTACTTATTCCTTGACAAGAATATTCGCTGCAAGGAATACTGGCGTCCATGGATGCACTCCTCACCGCACTGGCCGACCCGGCCCGCTGGCGGCTCGTGAGACTGCTGGCCGAGCGGCCCCGCCCGGTCGGCGTCCTCTCCCAGCTCGCCGAGGCACGCCAACCGCAGACGACCAAGCATCTGCAGACCCTTGAGCGCGCCGGCATCGTCACCTCCCAGCGCACGGGCCAGCGACGGATCTATGCGCTTCGGCCTGCCCCTCTGCGAGAGCTGGCAGCGGCGCTCAACCAGCTCGCCGACACTGCCGACCAGGTCGATGGCCCCCGAGCGACCTACGACCGCTATGGACTCAGTCTCCGCGCGGAGCGGCTCGCCGCCGAGGAATCGGGGTGGGCCGACGGCCGCTCGTTCAGGTTCCACCGGTCGCTGACGGGGCGCCCCGAGCTGGTCTGGCAGCAGCTGACCGAGGCGTCCCTGCTCGCCCGATGGTGGACACCGGATGACCTGCGCGTCTCCGAGCTCGTCTTCGAGGCGCGACCTGGTGGGCGGATCGTCCAGGAGTACCGCGACGCCGAGGACACCGACGGCTCTGACCTCGTCGCCGGTCGGGCGGAGGGGGTCGTCGAGGACGTACGCCCCGGTGAGCGCCTGACCTACCGGCTCTCTCCGGTGCTGCCCGACGGGGGCATCGCCTTCACCGCCCACGTCGACCTCGGCCTGACGCCCACCGACACCGGCACGGACCTCGACGCCCACTGGCAGATCACCGACAGCACCGTCGACTCCGCGGACTTCATCGCCGGCATCGAGATCGGCTTCGGCCAGAGCCTCGACCGACTCGTGGCGACCCTCGCCGCGAACCCGCACGACACCGACAGTGCCGACACAAGGAGCGAGAAATGACCAACTCGACCGGCCGCAGGGTGACCGCGAACCTGGCCCTCAGTCTCGACGGGCGTTACAACGGTCCCGGTGGAGCCAACGACTTCGGCGCGTTCGCCCCGTACGTGACCACCGAGGTCGCGCGCGACCACCTCACCCGCATCTGGGAAGGCGCGACGACCGCGCTGCTCGGCAGGGTCAACGCTGAGGGATTCCTGGGGTACTGGCCGTCGGTCGCCGCGGACGAGAACGCCGATCCACGTGATCGTGGATATGCGAAGTGGCTGGTCGACACGGAAAAGGTGGTCTTCTCGACCACCTTGGCCGAGGCGCCGTGGGAAAACGCGCGCGTGGTGAACGCCCCCGCTGCGGACGTCGTCGCCGACCTCAAGACCACCGGTGAGGGCGACATCCTCGTCAACAGCAGCGCCAGCGTGATCAAGGCGCTTCTCTCGGAGGACCTGCTGGACCGGCTGTATCTCATGGTCGTCCCCGAGATCGTCGGGGGCGGGCAGCGGCTGTTCGACGACGGCCTGCCGAGCTCGAAATGGAAGCTCACCCATCAGGAGACCGGCGATCTGGGTGAGATCGCCATGGTCTACGACCGAGTGCGCTGATCCGGCCGATCAGCGTACTCAGCAGGCGGGGGTGGGCGGCCTGGCAGGTGCCCACCGATCGCCTCGTTCATCCATCCGGAGGCGGTGAAGTCTTGGAAATCCTTCATCGTCTCTCTGTACTCGATCGGTCGGCGGCATCCGCCGGAGGGCGGGGCTGGGTTGGGTACGGCGAAGGGGTGACCCCAGGTCGAGGCGCTTGTCCATGTCCAGGCGGATGGTGCCCTACGGGTCAAGGGCAAGTCCGGAGGCGCGGGCCCGCGTAGGGCCGGTGGCTCGAACGTCGGACCGATGCCGGCACTGCGGGAACCGGGCGGCGTGGAGGGATGGGCTTCCGACGCTCCGCGGCCACCCTGAGATTCGTCCCGATGAGCGGAGTGCCGTGAGGTCACAGGCTGTGGGCGATGGGGTGCAGCGGTTCGTACAGCGGGAGTTCGGCGCCGCTGGGGAGCCGGATCGCAGTCAGTTTGCCCCAGCGCTGTTCGCTGATCGGGCGGGTGATCTCGACGCCCTGCGCGCGGAGCTCAGCGAGCTGTGCATCCAGGTCGTCGCACATCAGGAAGAACTCATGCTGGGGCGGGCCGTCGGTCGGGTGCACGGCCACCTCGGCCGGGGGCAGCTTGAAGATGAGCCAGCCGCCACCCGCGTCGACGCCGGGAAAGTCGAGGACGTCACGGAGGAAGGCGCGGTCCGCCTCCGCGTCCTGGCTGTAGAGGATGACATGTGCACCGCTGATCATGGCCGGCTCCTGTCCCGTCGACGTACTGGCGGTTATGTCCCGGCATCCTGGCACGCTCAGGCCTTCATGGCGACGTGATGCCCTGGCGGAACGTCCCCGCAATCTCCGCTCCTCAGCGCATGCTGCCAGCTGCGACGTGGTGCAACTGGGCGATCAAGGAGCCTGGTAGAAGGGGATGGGTATGTCGTGCGCCTTCAAAGCTGCCGTGTAGCGAGCCAGCAGCTCGTCAAGGTTGGAGAGGAGGATGGCCGCAGCCTCGCGGGCTTCAGCAACGTCGCCCTGGTCGCATGCTTCTACGATTTCGGCGATGTCGGCGCGGATGATCGACAGAGAGTCTCCCTGGATCAGCACGCCCGGGAAATTACGCGGGGGGAGACGGACGACCGCGTCGTTCCCCGGGTCCGTGAACAGCTCAGCCTCGATACGTTCCATCCGGCCATCCAACCTCAGACCTGCCCTTTGCTCCAGGCATAGCCATCACGGAAGAACGGTCAGAACCTGATACTTGGCCCACCTGGACAACTTCGTGCTCAAATCGGGGTAGGCAGGGTGTTCCCCGGGAGAGCCAAGAACGTGGCCTCGCTGACTGTGGCGTCCCCGACCCTCGTCGTGCCCAAGGCCAGGTTGAGCCCCTCCAGGCCGGCCGCTCCGATAGGGCTGAAACGCAGGCGCAGGTCGTGCTTCTCGGCATGCTGGATCACGGCCGCGTCGAGGGCGGAGGGAGTCACACCGACCAGCGGGATGCCGTCGTAGAGGACCTGCGGTCGGTGCGGCCGTACGCGGTCACGCAGCGCGGACGGTCGTGGTCCGGTGTCACTGGCCAGGCCCCCGGGTTCCTCCCCAGCTCACGGACGTCGCCCCAGTGCATGACGGGCGCTACCGGCGGCCGCGACCTGCCCGCCGCCGTAGAGCGGTCCGCCCAGGGCGGCCTTCAGCTCGTCGGAGTAGCCGGGCCCCGACCCGCGGTCTCCGCGACTGCCGCCCGAAGGGCGACGGCGTCCACCACCGCCCTCTCGGCCGATCGCCCGGACCGAAACCGGCTCTCGGCGGGTCGCACAGACGCACATCGTGACCTGCGGAGATGCCGCTCGTTCGGACGTGTCGCGCCATTCTTACCAGCTGGCCGTAAGGGGGTATTGTCGTCCGGTCACGGACGACAATCGGATCGTCTGTTCAACCCAGGGGAACCAACATGACTGATCTGAACTCGCTGCGGGCAAGCCTTGCGTCAGGTGAGCACGAGTTCGCCGACACCTTGGCCTTCGTAGCCGCGCATTACGAGTATCAGCCGCAGGCGTTCCGCAACGGGGAACTGGAAAATGCCGCAGGTGAGAACGAGGGTTCCTGCAAGACGCTGGGACTGGCCCTGCTGGAAGGGCTGAGCGACCAAGAGGCGCTGTTGGCATTCGGTGAGCACTATCGCAGTGTGCTGGCGACGCCGAACGGCACTGATCACGGCAACATTCGCAACCTCATGGCCCATGGCCTGGACGGGGTGAGCTTCGCCGGGCAACCGTTGGCCCGCAAGAGCTGATGTCCTAACAGAAGCCCGCGCGCGTCCGGGCAGCAAGCACCACATCAACGTCGTCGACGGCCGAGGCATCCCACTCGCTGTCTCGCTCACCGGCGGGAACCGCAATGACGTCACTCAGCTCATACCCCTGCTGAATAAGATCTCGTCGGTTGCGGGCCTGGTGGGACGGCCTCGGAAGCGGCCCGACACCCTGCTCGGCGACCGCGGCTACGACCATGACAAGTACCGCCGTCTGGTCTGGGCGATGGGCGTCAAACCGGTGATCGCCCGCCGCGGCGTCCCGCACGGATCCAGCCTCGGAATCCACCGATGGGTTGTCGAGCGGACCATCGCCTGGTTTCACGGCTACCGCCGACTCCGCATCCGATGGCAACGACGCGCCGATAACCACGAAGCCTTCCTCGTTCTCAGCCAGTAGCAGGGCCTCGCCGATCTCCGGGAAGGCTCCGAGGTTCCGGCTGGCGCCGCGAAGTACACGGCCGGCCCAGACGACCGGAGCGGCCTGACTCTCGAACTGGGAACGTCCCCAGGCATAGAAACGCTGGGCGTCCGTCAGATCAGCCATGACTGCTCCTTCGCGGGGAGGTAATGCCGCTGCGGGCTTCCACGGAGAGTAAGCGTCCGACGAGGCGGCGGTGGAGGCTGGGGTGTCGCTCCGTCAGACAGCCGCGGCGGTGGACGCCCGGCGGCGGCCGTACAGCGGCTTCGCAGAGTCGAGTGTCCCCGACGCGGTACCCCGCCCGCGCCTGCACTCCACCGCCGTCGGCGCCGCAGGCGTGCCGGGCACCGAGGGGGCGCGGTGACGCCGAATGCAGCCGTCCGGCGCACTCCTTCGGGGGAATCCGGCGGGCATGGGCGGATGCCCGGGGCTCTGGCTGCCGAAGCAGAGATGCGGACCCCGTCCGGGGCCCCTGCGCGGTTTGGCTGCGCTTGCCGTCTGTACAAGGAGATTTCACATGTCGCGTGTCCTGAAGAGTGCCGGGCTGGCCCTCGCCGTCGGCTTCGCGCTCCTCGGTGGTGCCTCGGTCGCGACCGCCGACGCCAATGCCTCGGGTATTGCGGCTGGCTCCCCCGGTGTCCTGTCCGGGAACGTGATCCAGGTTCCCATCCACATCCCGATCAACGTCTGCGGCAACTCCATCAACATCATCGGGGCGATCAACCCGGCCGCCGGCAACACCTGCGTCAACGTCTGACACGTCTCGCCCCCGGGTGGCGCCGTGTTGGGGTGAGGCGCCACCCGGTCGGGGACGAGTGCGGGTTCTGCAGCGGGCGCGGAGCGGGGGTCGGACGTCTGGTCGCCGCGGAACTGCCGAGCTCGCCGGCCACATGACGTCGTACGTCAGCGGCGCCCGGTGCCTTCGCCGACGAGGGGGCGGCCGTGCCGGCCGACCCCGCCGCGGCGCTGACGTGGGGATGTTCGAACGGCTGCTCAGCGCTGTGGTGGTGCACGCATACCGGGAGGTAGCGTGCCTCTCGGGCATCGTCGGCGCCGCGGTGGAGCCCGTACGAACCGAAGAGTCCCGGGAGAACGCCCGGGCGGGCCGGCCCGAACTGTGCCAGCACGTGGCGCCGGCCTACGTCGCGGGGGCGCGCGTGGGCGAGCTCCACGCACGGCCGCGGGCCGGCGCCCCCCTCCTGTTCCCGCTGTCCGTGCCGAGCGGGCCGACCGGTGCGGTGGAGTCCCGGACCGGCAGGCCGTGTGCGGCATCTTGTTCGCGTTGCATCCGGGATCCAGTGGGAGCACCTGCCCTAGGAGCCGGGCTTCGTGGCGGGCCCAGTCAGGTCGACCGCGCACGTCCGGCCAGCAAGCACCACCTCATCGTCGACGGCCAGGGCATCCCGCTCGCCGTCTCGCTGACCGGCGGCAACCGCAACGACGTCATCCAGCTGCTACCACTGCTCCAGAAGAACCCGTCGGTCGCGGGGTCTGGTCGGACCGACCACGGAAGAGGCCCGACAGCCTGCTCGGCGACCGCGGCTACGACCACGACAGATGCCGACGCCTCGTCTGGGCACGGGCGTCAAACCGGTGATCGCCCGCCGCGGCGTCCCGCACGGACCCGGACTCGGAGTCCAACGCCGGGTCGTCGAGCGGACCATCACCTGGCTCCGCACCTCCAAGGAGTGGGGGACGCCGGGCGGAACGGAGACGGGGCCGCCGGCCGGGCCGGCAGGCGAGGCCGAGAAGGCACCGCCTGCCGGTGCGGCGCACTGCTTTGGTGGAGCGGGCAGCGTTGGCAGCGGGGTTGGGGGCAGAACGCAGGCAACACCGTCCCTGAAGATGTCGCCGTTCAGAACCGGGTCCCCAGGCAGCCGCTCCGCGGCCCCACCAGGTCGGAGCGGGGGCAACCAGCCTCCCACGCCGGGTCTGCACCAGCACGCCGCCCGGCCGGAGGACGGTGTGTCAGGAGATGCTCTTGGACGCGCTGGAGACGACACACTCCTTGTACTCGCTTCCGTCGCCCTTGCCGGTGTACGGCGTCGTGGCCTCGGCTTGCTGGGATCCACCGGCCTTGACCGTCAGGTTGGTGACCCTGGCCGTGGCGGCGAGGGCGCTCGACCCGGGCGCGCCTTCGAACTTCATGGTGATGTTGTAGGTGTAGCTCGACGAGCTGCTGTTGGTGACGGTCAGCCGGGCAACGAGGTTCTTGCCCGATTCGTCCAGGCGGCACTTGTCGATCTTGATGTCACGCTCGGCCTTGTTGGCGCTGCTCGAACCGCCCGTAACGGAGGAGTTGCCGGACGAGCCGCTGTTGCTGCTGCTGTCGCTGCCGCCGGTGGTACCGCTGCCCGAGCTGCCCGAGCTGCCGGAGTGCGAGGAGCTGGAGCCGTGGCTGCCGCCACAGCTGCCTCCGTGGGAGCCGCGAGCTCCCGTGAGTGCGACGACGGCGACACCGAAGACGGCTATTGCGCGGACATGACGAAGCTTCACATTCAATCCCGTTGTAAAGAGTGACGAGCAGGTAGGCGCCTTGGCAGGCGCACGTCACTTTAATATCGTCTTTATGTCGCCTGGTTGCGCCCATCCGGGCGGGCCCCGCCGGATCGTGACACGATCACGACATACTGATCACATGCGGGGCACGGGCCGCTTGCCTCTCGACCGCGACCTGCACTGGTGCTGGTCACCACCTCCGCAACTCCCTCGGTGCGCAGGCGGATGCCAGGGCCTCGCTCGTGTCGGCGATGACCCGTAACGCCTGCTCGCTCCGCACCCGGCCAGAGCGGTACACGTCGCGCCGTACGACCGTCTCCCCGCCTCGAACCTCTCCACCAGGTCCTCCTCCACGACGGCCCGGCCGGAACATCGAGCAGGACGGTCGCCACCTCAGCGAGCCGCCGCCGGGCCGGGCAAGCCTCCGAGCGGCGAGGCTTGCCCAGGCTTCCCCTGGGATCGCCCAGCCTCCTGCTTCAGGCTTGCCCGGCCGCGATGATCCACGAGGCCGACTGCAGTTCTGCGGCGAGGCCCGGGCCTCAGTTGACGGCTACCGGCCGGTGGTGGACGGGCTTGTGGGGCTTGCCAGGCTTGTGGGGCTTACCGGGCTTACCGGGCTTGTGAGGCTTGCTGGGCTTGTGAGGCTTGTGGTCCTCGCAGTGCTTGCCGCGCTTGATGGTCGTGGGGTCCGTGGCGGTGTGCGTCGCGCTGTCACCGCCCCCGGTGACGGTCACCGTATCGATCCCCTGCCCCGTCTTGCGCGAGCAAGGCACGTTGACGGTAAGAGTGATCGCCGGGTATCTGGCTCCGGCGGCCAGCACGTCGCTGCGCGTGCAGGTCAGCGTGGCCACGGAGCAGGTCCATCCGGTGCCCGACATGCTCACGGCGGTCAGCCCCTGGGGGAGGACGTCATGGACGGTGACCGTGCTGCCGTCCGTGGGGCCGGGCCCGGCGTTGCCTACCGTGATCGTGTACGTGCCCTTGCTCCCCCTGGCGAAGTCGCCCTTGTGCGTCTTCTTGATGGTCAGGGAGGGCCTCGCGGGGCACAGGGCGGCCGGGTTGCTCGTCGCGGCCTGGTTGTCCGTCCAGGTGTTCGCCGTCCCGGCCGTGCCGGTGCCCGTGGTGAGGTCTTCGCAGTCGTACTGGACGCTGTTCTGCAGCACGTTGCGGGTGACCACGTTGCCGCCGTTGCCGCCGTTGTCCTCGATGAGGACGCCGTCGCGCCCGCTGCCGGTCACGCTGTTGTCCGAGACGGTGGAATCCGTCAGCGAATTCGGACCGGCGGAAATACCGTCGCGCTTCGCGTTCTGGATGGTGTTGTGGTCGATCAGGACCTGATCGCTCCCCACGTTCGAGAAGGTTCGTGAGCGAACTCCGTCGTTGCTCCCCTGGATGTTGTTCCGCAGGACCTGGAGCCCGTGGTTGTCGTCTCCGATGAAGATGGCGGCTCCGGTGTTCCCCACGGCCTGGTTGTCGGCGACTACGCTGTTGTTCGAGCGGAAGATGTTCAGGAGCGCGGCGTCCTGGTGCGAGACGTTGTGGTTGATGTCGACCCGCACGATGTTCTGGTACTTGTCGAGGGTGATCGCGCCGTTCTTGTTCTGGAAGAACGCGTTGTTGTCGATCAGCGCGTTGTCCAGGCCCTGGTCGGAGTAGATGCCGTTTCCGGCCGCCGGCTGCTCCTGGAATCCCGTGTTGTTCAGGCGAATGCAGTTGCGCGTGACCTGGGACTGTGTCGTCCCACTCGTGTTGTAGTACATCCCCGCCGGGTTGCCCTGGATCACGTTGTTGGTGACCAGGTAGCCGGAGTGACCGACGACTGTGTTGATGCCGTAGCCGCCGAGGGGGGAGCCCGGGTTGTTCTGGACCGTGAAGCCCTGAAACCTGATGCCGTCCTCGCGGAGGTTCACGATCCCCTCGCCGGTGGGAGTCGTGGCCTCGATGATGGAATCGACCGTCGGGTCGGGTGCCACGAACCGGTCGCAGTCCGCGGGGAGGGTGGTCTCGCCCTCCAGCGTGAGATTCGCCTTGTTGGCCTCGACGATCTCGTTGTAGATGCCGGGGCAGACATGGATGGTGTCACCGGCTGCCGCCGCTGCGACGGCGGCCCCGATCGTCGTGAAGGTGGCGTTCGGGCAGTGCGCCGTGACTCCGGTGGCGGAGACGACGAGCGTGGACGCGGCATAGCTGGGTGCGGCCGGGAATGCCGTGGCCGCCACCGCCACCACCGGCAAAAGGGCGTAGAGCTTTCGCATTTCCTCACCTGTTGATCATCGGGGCAGAACGGCGCGGGTTCGGTTTCGCCGCCCGGACCGCACTGTGTGATCACGAAAGCCCTCGGGGCAAGCTGCCCCGCTGGGATGGGAGGAGGATCTACCAATACGGTGGTAGATCCTCCTCGGCCCGCCACACCCGGAAGCGCGATTAAAGCGATGAGACGAGCGACTCGGCCCATCGTGCCGACCCTGGCCTCGGGCGGACCGACGGGCCCGTCTTCGGCGCAGGCGGCTCCCCGTTCACAGCCAGCCGCAGCGCTGCGCCTGGAGGGCCATCTGGAAGCGGTTCTCGGCGCCCAAGCGGGCCATCAGGATCTGGAGCCGGCGGAAGAACGTGCGACGGCTGACGCCCAGTTCACGGGCGATGACCTCGTCGCTCGCGCCTCCGGCGAGGAGGCGGAGCAGGCGGCGGTCGGCCGGCGGCAAGCCGGCCGGGCGGGTGGTGCGGCCGTGCAGGGGCAGGGCCGCCTGCCAGGTCTGCTCGAACAGGGCGATCAGTGCGGAGAGCAGACCGCACGGCTGTACCACCAGCATCGTGTTGTGCACGTCCGCCTCTCTGATGGACAGGGACACCAGCGCGTACGCCTCGTCGATGATCACCAGCTTGACCGGCACCGACGGCGCCACCTTGGCCTGCTCGCCCGCCTCGATGCACGGTTCGATGGCCGTCTCCAGCTGCCCGGGCACCTCCAGCGACGCCTTCGAGTAGACGACCCGCTGCGTCACGCCGCGAGCGAGTGTCGCCAGTGCGTCGTCGGTGGCGCCGGTCAGCGGGAAGTACGGCGGCGAGTCCAGCTGCCGGATCTGCTCGCGGGCGCTGGCCCACGCCTGGCGCATCCGCGGGCCGATGGCGTCACCGGTCACCACCTCGACCAGGTTGTCGTTGTACGCCGCGAGCCGCTGGCGTCGGAACGTCTCGAACGCGCCGCCCACCGTGATGCGCGACTCTTCCAGCTCCGCCGCCCGGTGCCGCGCGAGGATCTCCAGGCCCGCAGCGGGCGGCACCGGCGCCACCACGTCGGCTCCCTCCCCGGCGGCGCTGGCCAGCCCGGCATCGACCAACTCGCCGTACGCCGCGGCGAGCCCGGCGCTGTCCAGTCCGGCTGCCGCCCCGATCGCGCCGAGCGGAGCGGGGGCCAGTTCCAGGAGTGCCAGGTACACGCGGCCCGCCACCGGATCGATCCCCAGGAGCCGCAGGGCCTCGCCCAGTTTCGTGTTCGCCATGCACCGCATTATCGACGCCCGCGGGGCAGGAGTGGCCGATCGGTGCCACTGACACCGCCGACCCCCTCCGTCGCGCCGTCCCGCAGTACCGTCCGGGAGCCGCCGAGGCCTCGCGCGGCAGTCGAACCCATCCGGAAGAAGGTGCACGACGTGGCGAAGGGTCGGAAGAACGGCCTCTACTCGGGGGTCTCCGCAGAACTGTCCGCTCTGATGAAGACGGGCTGGGCGGACACCGAACGGCGCGACCTCCCGCTCGACGAGCAGGCTCCCTACGCGGCCCGCCGCCGCGCCGCACTCTCCGCGCGCTTCCCCGGCGAGCGGCTGGTGATCCCGTCCGGCAACCTCAAGGCCCGCTCGAACGACGACACCTACCCGTTCCGCCCGTACTCCGGCTACGTCCACATGACCGGGGACCAAGCCCGCGACGGCGCGCTCGTCCTCGAACCCCGCCCGGACGGCGGCCACGACGCGTACTGCTACCAGCTGCCGCGGGACGGCCGGGACACGGACGAGTTCTGGCTCGGCTACACCGCCGAGCTGTGGATGGGCCGGCGTTCCTCCCTCGCCGAGTCCGAGCGCCTGCTCGGACTGTCCTGCCGCGACGTCCGCACCGCGGCGAGCGACCTGGCCTCCGCCCCTGACGTGCCCACCCGCATCGTCCGCGGCGTCGACCCGGCGCTGGAGGCCGCCGTCACCACCGACGCGGAGCGCGACGCCGTACTCGAGGAGGTTCTGAGCGGGCTCCGCCTCGTCAAGGACGCGTGGGAGATCGGCGAGATGCGCAAGGCGGTGGACTCCACCGTGCGCGGATTCACCGACTGCGTGGGCGAGCTCTCGCGGGCGGTCGCGTCCTCCGAGCGGTGGATCGAGGGCACCTTCTTCCGCCGCGCACGGCTGGAGGGCAACTCCGTCGGCTACGGCTCGATCTGCGCCGCGGGCGACCACGCCACGATCATGCACTGGACCGACAACGACGGGCCGGTGTGCCCCGGCGACCTGCTCCTGCTCGACGCCGGCGTGGAGACGCACACCCTCTACACCGCCGACGTCACCCGCACCCTGCCGATCAGCGGCACGTTCACGTCCGTGCAGCGCGAGGTGTACGACGCGGTGTACGAGGCCCAGGAGGCGGGCATGGCCGCCGTGAAGCCGGGGGCCGCGTACCGCGATTTCCACCTGGCGGCGCAGCGGTACCTGGCGGCGAAGCTGGTCGAGTGGGGCTTCATCGAGGGTCCGTCGGACCGCGCGTACGAACTCGGTCTGCAGCGCCGCTTCACCATGGCCGGCACCGGCCACATGCTCGGCCTGGACGTCCACGACTGCGCCCAGGCCCGCAACGAGGAGTACGTCGACGGCGTGCTGGAGCCGGGCATGGTGCTCACGGTGGAGCCCGGCCTCTACTTCCAGCCGGACGATCTCACGGTGCCCGAGGAATGGCGCGGCATCGGAGTCCGGATCGAGGACGACCTGCTGGTGACGGCCGACGGCCACGAGAACCTGTCGGCGGGTCTGCCGCGCTCGTCGGACGAGGTCGAGGCGTGGATGGCCCGCATCGCGGGCTGAGGTCCTCGGGCCTGTTGCAAGGAGAAAACAGTCCACGCCCCTTGCCCGGGCAGTCGAACTCGTCGACGATGCTCCACGACCCCGGTCGCCTCGGCATGCCACCTGCCCGGCCGGGCATCGGACAACAGGAGAGACAGTGACGAAGAACAGCAGTCCCCCCGGCAAGCGCTCCGCAGCGGCCGCAGCACTCGTACCGCTCCTCGTGCTCGCCGGGCTGCTGCTGGGCCCCGCAGCAACCACCGCGGCAGCCACACCGGCCGCACGGCAGGCTCCCGCCGCGGCGGCGCTCCCGCACGACGCCCTCGCGGTCGGTGCCGGCCCGGCAACCGGCCTGCGCGCGCCGATGTCGTCCCAGAACCGGGCGACCACCGGCCCCAAGAAGGGCAAGAAGAGCAAGAAGAAGGGCGGGTTCTTCGGGAAGCTCGTGATCATCGCGATCGTCGTGATCGTGCTGCTCGTGGTCCTGTACGGGGTCCGCCGTGCGCTGCGCCGCAGGTCCGCCTAGGTTCTTGCGGGCTGTCGTCAGGTCTGGCGCCGGGCGGGATGATCCTGTTGGGCCACTCACCGCACCCGGGCGAGGAAGAGGTCGCTGGACAGGGTCATCTCGATGCCGCCGCCGTGGGCCTCCAGGACCTGCGCAGTGTCGGCGAGGACCTGCTCGCGCCGGTCGGAGGGCAGGACGCGATAGAGGGAGAGCGAGGCCATAACCCTGCGCGCCCCGCAGCGGGTCGGGGCGCGCCGCTCTGTCCGTGACCTGATCCACCGGCTGCTGAGGTCCTCCCCGTCAGACCTGGCGGGCGCCGCCGTCCACGAAGAGTTCGATCCCGGTGATGTAGCTGCTTTCCCGTGAGGCGAGGAACAGTGCGGCGGCAGCGACTTCCTCGGGGCGGCCGGGGCGGCCGAGGGGAACGCGGCCCGTCGCCTCCTCGACGACCTCGGCGGGGGCCTGCGCCAGGGACGCGGTGGCGATCGGGCCGGGGCTGAGCGTGTTGACGCGGATTCCGCGGCCGGCCAGTTCCAGGGCCATGCTGCGGGCCATCGATCGGACGGCGGCCTTCGTCGCGGCGTACACGCCGAAGCGCCTGGACCCGGCAGAGCCGGCGGCCGAGCCGAGCAGGATGATCGAGCCGCCGTCCTTGAACAGGGGCAGTGCGTGCTGGACGGTGAAGAAGGTCGCCTTGAAGTTGAGGTTCGATGTCAGGTCGAACTGGTCCTGCGTGAGATCGGCGAGTCCGGTGGGCTGACCGCCTCCGGCGTTGGCCACCAGGATGTCCAGGGGGCTGCCCGCCGCCTCCACCGCCGTGTACAGGCGGGCGAGGTCGGACTCCCTGGTCACGTCCCCCGGGACGGCGATCACCGAGCTGCCCAATGCGTCGGCGGCCGCGGCGAGTTCCGCCTCCCGTCGGCCGGTGAGGAAGACCCGGGCGCCCTCCTGGACGAAGCGGGCGGCTATCGCCAGGCCGATGCCGGACGAACCGCCGGTGACCACCGCGACCTTGCCGTCGAGCTGTCCCATACGTCCTCCGCGCTGTGGGGCCCCTGAGGAAGCAGGCGGGGGTGCGCTGAGGGTCGAGCAGCGGCCGGACAAAGTCAAGGAATCCGTCGCGACGGCCCGGAAGGGACGCGGCCCCCGCGAGCCGGTGGGCTTGCGGGGGCCGCGGCCGCGCCCGGGAAGGCGGGCGTGGTCCGTCGGTGATTCCGGGTGTTGTCCGGGGATCAGGGGCAGGTGGCCAGGAGGACGGAGACGACCGTGCAGGCGGCGGTCGCGCTGTCATTCAGGGGGTTGGGGTCGGCCGGAGCGGACACCGTCCGGGTGGCGGTGACCGAGACGCGGCCCAGCGAGAGCAGGCCCAGCGGGACCCGGAACGTCTTGGCGGAAGCGGTGCCGTTGGCGATGGTGCCGTAGACGCAGGTCACGGTGGCCCCCAGGGCGGTGCACCCCGGGGACAGGGCGGTGGCGGACGAGCCCGGCGGCAGCGTCGCGGTGAGCGTGGCCGAAGTGACCGTACCGGGGCCGGTGTTGTGGGCGGTCAGGGTATAGGTGAGGTACGGAACGAGGAGGCTCAGGCCCGGCTGCGCGGTCAGGTCCACGTCGATGTCGGCGGGCGGAAGCTGGTACGTGTACCGGCCCGCGCCGACCACGGCGCTGATGCCGCCCGGGGTGGTGACCTGTACGTCGACCGGGCCCGCGGCGTGCGCGGGGGCGGTGGCCGTGCACGTGGTGGCGGTACAGGACAGACCGCCGGCCGGGTTGCCGGGGCCGAAGGTGAGCGAGGTGGCGCCGCTCAGGCCGGTGCCGTTGACCGTGACGACCGTACCGCCGTCCGTCGTGCCCGCGGACGGGCTGAGCGAGGTCACCACGGGTACGGGAATGTAGGTGAAGCGATCGGCGGGGGACGGCGCACTGGTACCGCCGGGCGTGGTGGCCCGTACGTCCACCGTTCCGGTCCCGGCCGGTGCGGTGGCGGTGCAGGCCGTCGGGGTGCAGGAGACGCCGGTGGCGGGGTTGCCCGCGCCGAAGGTGATGGCGGCGCCCGCCAGATTCGTGCCGGTGACCGTCACCGCTGTGCCGCCCGCCGCGAGTCCGGTGTCCGGGCCGATGGCGGTGACCGTGGGCGCGTCCCGGTGGAAGGCGAACACGATCCGGCCGTCCGCGGCGTTGGCCCCGTTGGTCAGGGTGACCGGCGAGCCCGGCACCGTGCCGGAGACCAGGCTGGATCCGCCGCCTCCGCCACCGCCTCCGCCACCGGTGGTTCCGTACCGGCCGCCGGCTCCGCCCCGGCCTCCGCCGCCGTACCCGGCTCCGCCGCGCCCGCCGGCGCCGGTCGGATTGAAGACTCCCTGTGCGGCGGAGCCGCCCGAGCCGTTCGGGTAGGCGCCCGGGGAACCGTTCGCGCCCTCGTTGTCCGCGCCGGGCCCTCCGGTCCCTGCCGCCCCGCCGGCGGTGTCGGTGCCCGGGCCTCCGCCCGTACCGCCCTGCGCGTCCGGGACCAGGCCGTTGCCGTCGGCTCCCGCGCTGCCGCTGTCACCGCCGGCCGCTCCCGGGAAGGCCGGGGAGCCGATGCCCGCTCCGCCCGCGCCGCCGCCCGAACCGGCGGTCAGCAAGGGGGTGTTGGAGGCCGTGGTCACCGCGACGAGGGCGCCGCCGAACCCGGGTGCGCCGAACTGCGGGTTCGCTGCGGCATGGGCGCCACGTTTGCCGACGGTGACGTTGAACGTCTGCCCGGGAGTCGCGGGCACGGTCGCCACGAGGTGCGCGCCCTTGCCGCCCGGCGTGCCGTCATAGGCGTTCCCGCCTCCGGCGCCGTCGAGGGTGACCAGAGCGCTGGACACGCCGTCCGGCACGGTGAGGCTTCCGGAACCACCCGCCGTGCAGGTGATCGTGGTGACGGCATCCGCCACGACCGGGGCGGCGCACACCCCTTCCGCCGCCGCCGGAACCGCCAGAACCGTCAGGCCGCCCGCGGCCAGTACGGCCGACGCGGCCACCGCCGGCAGGCGGTTGTGCCACCAGGGTCTTGGCCCGCGTAACACGGCAGTCGATGACATCAAAGTCTCCCCTCTCAGCTGCGCCCGACGGCGGCCGGAGGCGAAGACTCCTGGGAAGCCGCGGCCGGACGCTCCGGCACGACGAACCGGAACGCCGTCCCGCACGGCGGCGCCCTCCGTTCGCCGATATCGAGGACCGCTCGCCGGAGCGACGGCCCAGTGATACCGGCGGAAGCATCGCAGCGGCTGACGCGCGGCGCGTGCGAAATGCCGGATCGTCACGTCGGCTCGGGCCGTCCCGGTCCCGGAGCGCTCCGCACACCGGGACCGGGCGGGGAACCTGTCCGCCGTACGAAACCCAGTTCGTCAACGGCCTGGAGCGTGGGCCGCACGTCCGGGTGGATCTTTCCCGCCCGGACGGATTTCGGTGCTGTCGGCCGAGACCGGCCGCAAGAGTTGCCGCATGATCACCAACCCGCCTTCCACACCCGATTCCTCCGACGAGCCGGCACCGGCGCCCGCGCGCCCCAGGCCTTCCCGTCGTACCGTCATCGCCGGTGCGGCCGCCGTCGCGGGAGCCGGTGCGCTGAGCATCGCGGCCGCGTCCGCCGAGACCCCGCAGACGCCGGCCGGCACCGCTCGCCCCGATTGGGAGACCTGCCTCACCCTCGCCCGCGCCATCCTCGTACGGGATGACGACGATCAGCCCCTGGTGCCCCGCTACACGGACATCCTCCTGAAGAGCGGTCTGCCCCGGTCCCGTGCCCGCAAGAAGGTGCTGATCGTCGGCGCCGGGCCCGCCGGGCTCACCGCCGCCCACCTGTTGCGCGAAGCCGGACACCAGGTCACCGTCGTCGAAGCCAACGGCAACCGCGTGGGCGGCCGGATCAAGACCTTCCGTACCGGCGGCCACGAGAACTCCCCCGCACCCTTCGCCGACCCGAAGCAGTACGCCGAGGCCGGGGCCATGCGCATCCCCGACAGTCACCCGCTGGTGACCGGACTGATCGACAGCCTCGGCCTCAAGCGCAGGCGCTTCCACCTGGTCGACGTCGACGGGGCCGGGCGCCCCGCCTACCGCACGTGGATCTACGTCAACGGCATCCGCGTACGCCGGGCCGACTACGCGCGCAGCCCGCAGGAGCTCAACCGCTCCTTCGGAGTCCCGGCGGCCTACGAGTCCCTCCCCGCTGCGCAGATCGTGCGCAATGCCTTCGCTCCCGTGCGCAAGGAGATCGAGGGCAAGAAGGACAAGGAGCTCGTCGAGGGCTGGGCCCGCGTGATCCAGCGTTACGGCCACATGTCGATGTACCGCTTCCTGACCGAGGAGGCGCGGCTGGACGAGCGGACCATCGACCTCATCGGAACCGTCGAGAACCTCACCTCCCGTCTGCACCTCGCTTTCGTCCACAGCTTCATCGGGGCTTCGCTCATCAGCCCCGACACGGCCTTCTTCGAACTCCCCGGCGGCACCGCCACCCTGGCCGACGCGCTCTACGCCCGGGTCAAGGACCTGGTCAGGCTCGACCGCCGCGCCACCCGCATCACGCACGGCGAGGGCAAGGTCACCGTCGACACCGTTTCCGAGGGCCGCGACGGCGCCCCCGTACGGCGCGAGACGTTCACCGGCGACGCCGCGATCATCACCGTCCCGTTCTCCGGACTGCGCCACATCCCGGTGACCCCCGCGCTCTCGTACGGCAAGCGGCGCGCGGTCACCGAACTGCACTACGACGCCGCCACCAAGGTGTTGCTGGAGTTCAGCCGCCGCTGGTGGGAGTTCGACGAGGCCGACTGGAAGCGCGAGCTGGAAGCCGTACGGCCCGGCCTCTACCGGAAGTACCAGCTCGGCCAGACCCCGGAGGACGGGAGCCTGATGGGCGCGCACTCCTCCGTACCCAGGGGCCTGGTCTCCGGCGCGCAGCGCGCCCACTATGCCGCCTGCCGCCCCGTCACCCGCGATCAGCCCCAAGCGGCCCACGTCATCGGCGGCGGCTCGGCGACCGACAACCCCAACCGCTTCATGTTCCAGCCCTCCTACCCCGTCGAGGGAAGCCCCGGCGGAGTGGTCCTCGCCTCCTACAGCTGGTCGGACGACGCCCTGAAGTGGGATTCCCTCGACGACGCCGAGCGCTACCCCCGCGCGCTCGCCGGCGTGCAGGAGGTGTTCGGGCAGCGGATCGAGGTGTTCTACACCGGCGTCGGACGCACCCAGTCCTGGATGCGCGACCCCTACGCCTACGGTGAGGCCTCCGTGCTGCTGCCCGGCCAGCACACCGAGCTCTTCCCGCACGTCCGCAAGGCCGAGGGGAACCTGCACTTCGGCGGGTGTCACACCTCCGTCAAGCCCGCCTGGATCGAGGGCGCCCTGGAATCGGCGGTACGCACCGCGCTGGAGGTCAACTCGGCGCCGTAGGCGGAGCCGCACGGGAGCCGGGGGCGGGAGCCGCGAAGCCGCCGCGCCCGGGCTCCCGTGCCCGCCGGCCCCGCCCGCGTGCCGGGTGGCGTCAGCCCTCGGCGAGCACGATGAGCCAGTCGCCTTCGGCGAACCGGATCCGTTGCCGCTTGTCGGGATTGATCCGCACACCGTAGGCGGGGCCGGTGGCGGCCTCCGCGCGCAGCCGGTATCCGATCGCGCACTCGCGTCGCCGCCGCGCCGACTCGACGACGGTGGCGAACGCGACCTCGCGGCCCGCCCGGACATAGTCGGTGGCCGGCTTCAGGTGGATCTCGTTCCCCTCCGCCCTGAACAACTCCTCGAAGACGGCGGCGAGGTACCGGCTCTCCGAGATCTGGGTCATGAGGAGACTGATCAGCCGACCGCTGACGATGAAGTCGGCACCCTCCCGGGCGGGCGCGAGCAGCCGGTTGCCGTCGTCGGCCATCTCGGTGGTGAGCGCGAGTTCCCGGTGCGCGGCCTCCCCGATCGCCCTCAGGTGCAGCAGGGTGACGAGCGTTCTGTCGTCCGCCTCTGCCGCCGGCTCGGCCTCCGTCCGCGGAGCGAGGCCGTCGGTGGCGGTGCGCCCCGTCTCACCGATGACGATCACGCCGTCGTACGACGGCACGTCCAGCTTGGCCAGGACGCCGGGGTCGGTGATGTCCCCGCTGTGGAAGGCCACTTCGAGATGGCGCCGGCTCATCGCGACGGCCCAATCCCTGTGTGTCGTCGCCTCGTCGCCGAGGGCCACGACGTCCAGGGTGGTTCCGGGACTCACGTACTCGTCGAGCTGTTCCACGATGAGGGGAGCCCGGCGGTTCCAGCCGAGGAGCAGCAGGCGTTCGGCGCCGGGCGACCGTGCGTCCGTCCTCACGATCGCGTCCTCGTCGACCCAGGGGGCCGCGTCCGCCGGCACGGCCGTGTCGTCGTCCTGGCAGATCACGATGATCCCGTCGCTCGTACCGATCACGGTGTCGGGATCCGGGTTGAGCAGGACGCTTCCGTCGGCGCCGAGCAGACCGACCACCGAGGACGTGGCGAACGACTGGAGAGCGTCCCCGAAGGTCCGCCCTGCGAGATCCAGGGCGGGCGTGGTGTAGAACTCGTCGCCCTTGAAGTCGAGCAGTTCCTGGTACACGAGCGAGAGGCCTGGCTGGCGGGCGGTCTGGACGAGGAGCCGGGCGACGATGTCGTCGACGCACAGGACCTGCCCTCCCGGCCCGGCTGCCAGCCGCGCCGTGACGAGGTTGCGGGTGTCGCGGACCGCGGCGACGACCAGCCCCGCGTTCCCGGCACCTGGGACCGCCGCGCCGAGGGCCAGCAGGGTTTTCACCACGTGGGAGTCACCGGCTTCCCCGTCGGGCGGCAGGACGAGCACGGCCTTCGCCGTCTGCGGACTCACCCTGGCCAGCTCCGTGGGGTCGGTGGTGCGGCCGCTGCGGCAGATGATGCGGGTCCTGCCGGTGTCGGTGATGTGGGTGGAGATCTCCTCTTCCATCTCCGTCTTGTCCCTCGGAGCGAGGACGGCGAGGGCGGACCGGCGTTGGTTGGCGTTGGCTTCCACCAACTCCTCGATCACGGGAAAGATCTGGTCGGACCAGCCCAGGATGACCGTGTGCCGCGTCTCGACCACCGTGGAGTGGCCCAGGCGAAGGGCCATGATGCGCCGGTTGATGCCCGTGGTGATCAGACTGACCAGTGTCGACACGAACAGCAGGGCCACCAGGGCGAGCGTCACGGAGGCCAGTACGTACAGGGGAGTCCCGACCGCTCCCCCGATCTTGAGCGTCTGGCCCACGCTGACCCACACTGCCGTGAGCCGACCGGAAAGGGTCGTCGGCGCCGTGCGATCGGCCCAGACGAGCACCATGCTTGCCGGGACCACGACGCTCAGGCAGGCCAGTGCCAGCCAGCCGACCAGTGCCGTGGTTCCCCCGGCCACCAGATGGTCGAACCTGTACCGCAGGCGCAGCCGGAGGGACGTCCTGTGCTGCCCCGCCATTGAAAGCTCCCGAGCCTGAGACCACGCACCCACGGCAGCGGCTCCCCCGCCGCCTCGGGCTCACGTTAGACACTCCCGGACTGCGTATCCCACCCAGGCTCCCCGGCCTCACCCGGAGGAATGAACGTGCGCGGGTAAGTCCACCGGCGTGGCGCGGGCGCGGGCGGCGAGCCGCCCGGAACAGCCGAGGCCCCGCCGCGGGATCGGATGCGGCGGGGCCGGGACGCGTGAGGCTTCAGGACGCCGGCACCGGCTTTTCCGGCGCCAGCGAGTTGCCTGCGGGGATCTTGCCGCAGTCGGACGGGGCGCTCCTGCCCTCGAACCGATCGCCCAGCCAGCTCATCGCGAGGGGTGCCCAGACGACGGGCACGCCGACGTGGCTGAGCAGGTCGAACTGCTGGTACTTGATCGATCCGTTACCGGCCCCGCAGTACTGCCGGGCGAGCGTCCGCACGTCGCCGGCGATCATGACCCCGTCACCGGTGCCGATGCCCGGGCGATTGCTGAAGGTTCCTTCCAGGACGCCGCCGTTGCCCTGCGCGATGTACCCCGGGATCGCCGGGGTCGGCGCCGAGCCGAGGTTGATCCTGTTCACCACCTCGACGAAGGCGGGCACCGAATTCGGGTCGGCGTACTGGGGCTTCGCCAGCTTCTTCCAGGTCAGCCCGGGGTAGTGGCCCAGCGCGTCAACGATCGACCCGTGCTCCAGCTTCTGGTACACCTCCAGGCCGTAGCTACTCAGGTAGGGCTTGAGGTCGATGCCGTACGACCGGGAGACGCCGATGATCGCCATGGGGATGACACCCGACCACACGAGGGAGCCGTCCACGTACTTGAGGTTGTGCGCCGGGTCCACGAGCAGACCGCCCTCGGCGAAGCCCACCAGCCGCCTGTTGACCTCGGGCGCGTAGGCCGGTGCGAGCGCGGCCGCCCAGTTGGTCGCGATGGCGCCGCCGGAGTACCCCATCAGACCGAACCTGGTGTCGGCGTTCATGCCGGTCGCCGCGGACCTGGTCGCGGCACGGATCGAATCCAACGTGTTGGTCGCGTACTCCGGGCCGGCCGCGAAGTTGGCGGCCTGTCCCTCAGTGTCCGGGATGACGAGGTTGTAGCCCTGCAGCAGCAGCGGCACCAGGAAGACGGCCTCGACGTTCGCGATGGCGCCGCCCAGGCTGAGGTCACCGGCGATGGCCCGGGAGGGACCGTCCTCGGGGCTGAGCGAATCGTAGAACGACTGGTAGGAAACGGCCTTGCTGCCATCGCCCGTCAGGCTGCGCACCACCGTGGTCACGTTGGCGGACGGACGGCCCTGGGCGTCGGTCGTGCGATACAGCAGCTGGATCGCCGTGACCGGCGTGGGAAGGCCCACGAGGTGGTACTGAAGCGTCCGCGTCTTCAGCACGGTGCCCGGCGCGAAGGCAGACAGGGGCTCGCTTCCCGAGTAGCGGTAGAACGGGTCGCTCGCGGTAGCACTCGCCGGAGTGGCCGCGGCGGCCGTGGCCACCGGAGCGGCGGTCACGGCCAGCACGGCGACAAGGCCGGTGGCCAGTAGACGAACAGCTTTTCTGGACATGACTCCCCCGAATCGTGGAATGGGAACGCTCGACTTGTCGGAAATGGAAGGTGTCAGCGGGCGGCTCGCCCTCGCCGGTACAGCGGTCCCGGAGGCGGCCTGTTGCGCGGGCACGGCGGTCCTCCGGTGCGGGTGGGGGCGTGGGGATCCGGTGGAGGATGCGGTCGAGGTCCGAACGCATCTGGCGATCCACCAGGTAAACGTGTTACCAACTAGTAAGTAACGTCCCGGAAACCAGCATGGGGGCGATACGGGGCCGTGTCTCCGGTGGGGACAACAGAGATTCGTGAGGTGGATTGTGACCGCGTCCAAACCCGCGGAAAGCTCCGTGGAGCCGCGGTTCGGCGGTATCCCTGTGCACGAGCGGCTCCTGGCCGCCGCGCCGGCCCTGACACCCGCGGTGATGGCCCGGCTCGCCGAGCAGTTGCCCGCCTACGGAGCACTGCCTTCGGAACAGCTCCGCGGCGAGATCAGCAGGGAGGTGGACCGCGGGATCCGGGCCTTCGTCCAGGTGCTGCGCGGCGGCGGACCGCCGGAGGAGGCCGAGCTGGCGAGGATCAGTGAGTCCTCGGCTCGGCGCGCTGACGAGGGCGTGCCGCTGGAGGCCGTTGTCGGCGCCTACCACTTCGGTGCGGAAGAGTGCGCGGCCCAGGTCCTGTCGACGGCCGAGCCGGGCGACCTGCCGGACGTGTTACTGGTCCAGCACCGGCTGCTCGACTACCTCCGACTGGTGAGCTGCGCGGTCGCGGCAGGGTACGTACAGGAGCGACAGGCGGCCCTTGGTGACGAGCAGGTCGCCCGGCAGTCCCTGATGTCCCGGCTGCTGGAGGGCGGCAACCCGCAGGCCGCGGCCGACCGGGCCGGCATCCGGCTGCCTCCGTCCTACCTCGTCCTGGGCATCACCATGGGACCGCACCCGGATGAGGTGCGGCCCGGTGTGAACCACTCTGTCGCCGCTCGCCGCAAGCTCCGGCGGCTGCGCAACGAATTGCAACGCCACACGCCCGATGTCCCACTGTTGTCCGTGCTGTCCGGCGACGGCGGGCTGGTGCTGATCCCGCGCGAGACGGCGGCCGCCGACTTCGGCACCGCGGACCGGCAGCGGCTCACCCGGCTTGTCGAGCAGCTCAGCCGGATGTGCGGCGCCGAGCTGCTGGTGGCGGCGGCCGCGGCCGCACCGGACGGCGTCGCGGACGCCGCCCGGATGGTCGGCGAGGTACGGAGGGTGGCGGAGGCGTCCGGCCGGGGGCCCGGACTCTACCTGCTCGACGATGTGCTGCTGGAGTACCAGCTGAGCCGCCCGGGCCCGGCCAGGGACGGGCTCGCCGCGCTGCTCGGCCCGCTGGCCGGGCGCCCGGAGCTGCTCGACACCCTGCGTACCTTCCTCGCCTGTGGCCTGGACCGGCGCCGGGCCGCCGCCCGGCTCCAGGTCCACCCCAACACGGTGGACTACCGCCTGCGCAAGGCGACGGAGCTCACGAAACTGGACGCGGCGCGGGGCCCCGACCTGCTGACGCTGCACGCCGCGCTGGCCGCCCACGACACCGTGCGGCAGGGCGAGCCCGCTCCGTCCTCGCCCTAGGAGGCGGCCAGGGCCTCCAGGGCGGGGACCGTTTCGGCCGGGGTCGGCAGGGCGGCGTTCTCCGCGCGAAGGCGGACGGCGGCCTCGCCCAGGTCCGGGTCGGTGATGAGGCGGGTCAGGAGCCGGGCGTCGACGTCGTCGGAGGCGGAGCGCAGGGCGGCGCCGGTCGCGGTGAGGGCGTCGGCGTTGGTGAAGTGGTCGGCGCCTTGGGGCAGCAGGAGCTGGGGCAGGCCGGCCTGCAGGGCGGTGAGCAGGGTGCCCGAGCCCCCGTGGTGGATCAGCGCGTCGGAGGCGGTCAGCAGCTCGGCGAGCGGGACCCAGGGTAGCGGGCGGACGTTGTCCGGAAGGGTGCCGAGCGGCGTGAGGTCGGCGTCGCCGACGGCGAGCAGGAACTCGGCATCCACCTCGGCGGCGGCCTCGATCAGGCGGACGATGGCGCGGACACCGTCCAGCTGGGTGAGCACGGTGCCCAACGTGACGGTGACGCGCCGCCGGGTGCCGCGGCGGAGCAGCTCGGCGGGGACGATGCCGCCGCCGTTGTAGGGGACGTAGCGCATCCGCAACCCGCCCGGATCGCCGCCGAGCGAGGCGGGCACGACGTTCAGCGCAGTGGACTCCGCCGGGCCGGACACCTTGTACGTCTCGTACACGTCGGTGAAGTTGGCGGCGAGCCGGCCGGCCATGTCGAGGCCGGAGCTGACACCGAAGTTCTGGATCACCGACGGGATCTTGAGTTTGGCCGCGACCAGCGGAGCGGAGGCCTGAAAGGCGTCGTGGACCAGCAGGTCGGCGCCCCAGTTTTCGGCGGCCTTCAGCAGGCCCTCCACGGTGGGGCGGGAAGCGAACGCGAAAGCGCGGGCCGCCCTGTCGCGGATCTCGTCCGGGGTCAGGTCCGGGGTGACGTAGCGCGTGTCTCCGCCGGTGGACCGCTCGAACGCCTCAAAGAGGGTGCTGCCGTCACCGATCTCAACGATGGGGAAACCGGTCTCGCGGAGCTGCTTCAGCGGCTGCGCGTTCGCGAACAGCACCTCGTGACCGGCCGCACGCAGGGCCTGCGCAGTCGGGATCATCGGGAAGAGGTGGCCGGCCGCAGCCGGTCCGGTGAAGAGAATGCGCACGTTTTCTCCCTGCCAAGTGTTGTGCCGGTCGGGGCGATTCACACGAACTCGCCACTTTCCCTCGGAGAACTACCGGGAACTTACATTCCGTTCCCCTGGCAGGGTCGATAATCGGACGTTCTCGTGCGGGTATTCCGGCCGGAGCGCGGGTGCTGTGCACCCGGGATGTCACGCGTCCTGGATGCGGCGGAAAGGGCGGTCCGCTTCCAGCTCGAAGGCGAGTTCCAGGAGCCCCCGTTCACTGCCGGGGCGGCCGGAGAACATGACGCCGACGGGCAGGCCGTCCTCCGTCACGCTCGTGGAGGGCACCGAGATCGACGGGGTACCGACGACGTTGTCGAGGGGCGTGAACGCGACGTACGCCAGGATCCGTTCGATCAGTGTCTGGTAGGGAACGGCCGGGCTGAGGTGGCCGATGGGCGGTGTGGTGTGGGCGAGCACGGGGGAAAGGACGAGGTCGAGTCCGCGGAACCCCGCCGCGTAAGCCTCCCTCGTGCGCTTGAGTCTGCGCAGCACGCCCGGCGTGCGGCGCCAGCTCTCGAGATACGTCTCGCGCAGCCCCCGGCTGAGGGCGTCCATGCCGCTCCGGTCGAAGTCCGCGCCGAGGGTCCGGCCCGTGACGCCGAGGAGGAACGACAACATCCCCCAATAGGTGAGGAAGTCCTGCGTAAACCGGGGGTCGATGGCCGGCTCCACCGGCTCCACCGTGTGGCCGAGCCGTTCGAGCGTGGCCACGGTGCCCATCACGGCCTCCCGGGTGACCGTGTCGCAGGGGACGCCGTTCGGCGAGTCCAGCAGGAACCCGACGCGCAGCCGGCGCTCCGAGGGCCCTTCGACCAGGCCCAGCGGCGGCAGTTTCGGGTTGCGCCAGTACGTCTCGGCGGCGGCGAGGAACGTGGCGGTGTCCCGCACCGAGCGGCTGACGATGCCGTCGGAGACGAGGTCGAGCGGCAGTTGACGACTCTGGGCGTTCGCCACGACCCGGCCACGGGTCGGCTTGAGCCCGACGAGCCCGCAGCAGGCGGCGGGGATCCGGATGGAGCCGCCGCCGTCGTTGGCGTGTGCGATCGGTACCGCGCCCGAAGCGACGAGCGCGGCGCTGCCGCCCGACGAACCACCCGCCGAGTAGCCCGTGTTCCACGGGTTGCGGACCGGCTCGGCGCCCTCGTACTCCGTGGTCGGACTGAAACCGAACTCGGGCAGCCGGGTCTTGCCCAGCACCACGCACCCGCTGCTGAGGAACTGCCGGGTGAACGGCGCGTGCCGCCGCGCCGGCCGGGGGTTGAAGGCGGCACTGCCGTGGCCGGTCGGCAGTCCGGTGTAGTCGGTGTTGTCCTTGATGAAGGTCGGCACCCCGGCGAAGGCCCCGCCCGCCCCGGTGGCGTGCGCCGGGACGTCGATGTGCACCTGGATCGCGTGGAGCCGCGCCTCGACCGTACGGACCCGCTCCGCCGCGTCCCGGGCCACCTCGCCGGCGCTGATCTCGCCCCGCCGTATCGCCTCGGCGAGACCAACGGCGTCATGCTCCCCGAGGGCGTCATCCCGGAAGGCGTGCACCGTGGTTGCTTTCTCGAAAGTCGACACCGCTACCTCAGCCCCCGGCCGTATGAATGGTCTCCGGCCATCATCCATTACCGGCAAGTAACTCGCCAGGGGGCAGCGTGACCGCGATGCCGTCGGGCGGCCCGCGCCGTGCGGAATCGACTCGCCTCTGATCAAGGATCCTGGCACCCTGCCCCTCGTGCATGCAGACCCATCGACCAGGCGCGACGTCTCGTCCGCGGCCGCTTCCCCGACGCGCTCTCCGTGGTCCTCGCAGGCTCCACGGCCACCGGACGAGACACTGCCGGCAGCGACCTGGACATCGCGGTGCTCATCGAGGACGGCGGCGTGACCTGCCGGGAAACGATCCGGTTCGAGGGACGTGTCGTTGAACTCTTCGTCCACACCCGTACCGGTCTCCTGGAGCTCTTCGCCGCAGACGTCGCCGCACGGCGGGCGGTCCTTCAGAACATGTACGCCTCCGGTCTCGTTCTGGTCGATTCCAAGGGCGAGGCCGGGCGCGCTCGCGCCCTGGCCGAAGCGGACCTTCGTGAAGGTCCGCCCGCGCTGGAAGCGGAGACCGTCGACACGAAGCGCTACGGTCTGACGGACGCCCTGGACGACCTCACGGACGCGATTGACCCCATCGAGCGTCTGGCCGTGGCCGGGTACGTGGTCAATGCCGCCGCCGATCTCCTCTGCGACCACCATCACGCGTGGATCGGCGGCGGGAAGTGGTTGCCCCGCCGCCTGCTGGCAGCCGACCCGCAGCGCGGAGCCGCCCTTCTCGAAGGACACCACCACTTGTGCGGGTCGGGCGACCCCGCTGAACTGATCAGCGCAGCGTTGAAGGTGCTCGACCTCGTCGGCGGCCCTCTCCGCGAGGGATACCGCAGGACCTGGCACGGCACCATCGACTCGGTTGCCGCGGCGCGCTGACACAGAATCGACAGCCGTCCGCAGCCAGCGACTGCATCCTTTGGCCTACTGTGTTTTCGGCCCTGCGGAGGACGATCTTGCGGCACCGCCGCGAGAGGGTTGATCCGTGCGAACAACCATCGGATACACCGTCGAAAGCATCGGCTACGTCGTAGGAGCCCAGGGGCTTGTCAGCTTCGCTTCGCAGACCTTCTTCGGCACGGAGTGGGGCTGGATGCACAAGGTCGTCGACCTTCCGTCCCCCGCTTACCTCGGCATCGTCGTCGTGGGGCTGGCGCTCATCGTCGGCGGGGTGAAGACGCGGAAGGCGCCCGAGCGCCGGGAGGCCGCCTGACCGGCAGGCCTTTCCGGTGCGCATCTTCGTGCGGCCTTCAGAGATCTTCTCGACCTATGTGGCTGCGGCAGGCGTCGACCAGGGCTGACAGCCGCGCCAACACAGCCCCTACTTATCGGACTTGGCGGGAATCAGGTCGAAGTGGTCCCGCTGGTACTGGAAGAGCAGGCAGTCGTCTCCCTTCTCGCAACCGCTCAGGTGCGGCTTGTCCGCCGGGAGCCTGTAGTAGGAGCCGGCGGGGTACTGGACGCGCTTTCCGTCGATCTCCGCGTAAAAGGTTCCCTTGAGTACGACCGTGGGGAGGTCCTGCTTGTGGTAATGCTCCGGGTTGTCCTTCCCCGCAGGGAAGGACACGAACGCCTCGTAGTCACCGCTCCCTGCGAGATCGCCCCGCACGTTCGCGTACTTCACCCCGCCGGACTCCGGGAGTTCCTGCCACTTGCGGCTGGGCTCGGGGAAGGAAAGGAACTCGGACCGGGCCTGATGTGCCTGGCTCGTCATCGCGGTCGGGGACGCCGACGCGGCTGCGTTCGCGCCGTCCGTCGCCTGCGCACCGGACGAGCAGGACGCCAGCAGGGTGGCCAAAGCCGTGGCAGCCACAACCGCGGATGTCTTCCTCGCTT
This sequence comes from Streptomyces sp. NPDC059989, assembly GCF_042736975.1. Classification (NCBI taxonomy): domain Bacteria; kingdom Bacillati; phylum Actinomycetota; class Actinomycetes; order Kitasatosporales; family Streptomycetaceae; genus Streptomyces; species Streptomyces sp. NPDC059989. The sequence continues at coordinate 153,352 of NZ_JBHWUO010000007.1, read as the reverse complement.
TGCCGTGCATGGTCTCTCCTTGTGTGGTGCGCTTCATCAGGGCGCACGCCGAACGGAACAGGAATCAAGTTCGCGATGATGCCCGCGATTCGCTTCCTCGCAGTAAGGCGAGCGCCGGGCACTCGTCCATCGTTACTTCCCCGCCGACTGGCAGCAATGACGACTTTGTGGCAGATCCAGACATGGGCCAAACGTCCGTACTGCAGCGGCGGTGTCGGTGTCGGTGGGACCGTCTAGCCTGCGTTCCATGATCGAAGGGGAATACGCCGCACCGTCAACCCGTGCGCTCGCCGACGAGGTCGCGGCCGTGCTGGCCGACCGCCGCGACCCGGGCGTGGAGACGTTCGAACGGCTGCTCAGCGCCGTGGTGGTGCACGCCTACCGGGACCGGGAGGCGCTGACCGCCGCGCTGAAGTCCGTCCCGCGCGAGTTCGCGGTACGGCCAAGCTCGCAGGTGGCGTGCCTCGCGGGCATCGTCGGCGCCGCGGTGGAGCCCGTACGGGCCGAGGAGTCCTGGGAGAACGCCGGGGCGGGCTGGCTCGAACTGTGCCAGCACGTGGCGCTGGACTACATCGCGGGGGCGCGTGTGGACGAACTCCACGCACGGCTGCGGGCCGGCGACCCCCTCCCGTTCCCGCTGTCCGTGCCCAGCGGGCCGACCGGTGCGGTGGAGCCGCGCCATCTGGTCGAGCGGCTCGCGGAGTACGGACGCCTCGGCGTCCGGCCCGGCCCGGCGGATCTGGGGCAGGCACTGCTGCGCTGCGGCGGCCCGGTCGACGCCGAAGCCGTGCGCGCCGCCGAGAAGCTGGAGCTGGCGGAGGGGCCCCGGGTGGCCGACTGGCTGCGGCAGGGTGGGCTGCCGCAGCCGGCGGGGTGGCGGGAGCGCGAGTCCGGTGCGCCCGAACGTCCCAGCAGACGCCGGGGAGCACGCGTCGGCCGCCGGATCCTGGTGGGGCACGAGGCGATCGAGGGCCGCGGCGCGTTCCCCCGGCAGTTCTGGTCGCTGTTCCGGAAGTTCGAGCCGGGCATCTCCTGCCCTCACTGGTCCCTGCCGGACTTCCGGGACGCGCACACGGTCGCGACCCTGCCCTGGCACCCGGAGATCGCGGCGGCCCGGTTGCTGACGGGGGTCGCGTCGGCGGCCGACAAGGACGGCGGCCGGGGCGCGCCCGCCTTCCTGGAAGCGCTCGCCGCGGCCGACGGCCCGGCCGGACCGGCCGTGCACCTCGCCCTCGCCTACGGACTCGCCTCGGTTCCCCAGGAGGACCGGAACGCAGCCGTACGGGCGCTGATCCTGCTGGCCGCGCGCGGCAGGCTGGACGGGGAGCTGCTGGGCAGGGAACTCGCCGAGCTCGTGGGGCTGGGCACGCTCAAGGTGACCCTGGTGACCGAGTCGCTGAGGGCGGCGGCCGTCGCTCCGCAGGGCGGCGCCCCGGTCTGGGCGGTCCTGGCCGCCGGACTCCCGGGCCTCCTGGCCTGCACCCGGCCGCAGGCGCACGGGGCGCTGCTGGCCGTCGCGGCGGACTCCGCACGGGTGTCGGGCGCGCGCGGGGACATACCCGAGGTGACCGCTCTGGCTCAGCGGTCAGGGTCGTCCCGCCTGCTCAAGGAGGCCCGACGGCTGCGCGACACGCTGGCCGGGCTCTGAGATCACGGGGCCCGGCGGTCGGCCGCGTCGAAGCGGGCGAGTGCGAGGGCGCCGGCGCGCAGCGCCCGCTCCAAGGCCGGGGCGAGGCCGTCGTCGAGGCCGCCGAGGGCCTCGGCGGCCTCCTCTACCGCGTCCCGGGCGATCTCGGCGGCGACCTCCTCGGCCGGGGTGCGCGGGCCCAGCTTGCTGACGGCTGCCGCCGCCCGGGCCGGGGTGAGCAGCGCGGCGACCTGGCCGAGGAGCCAGCCCGGAACCCCGGCCGCGCCTTCGGCGGGCGCCCGGTACGGGCGCGAGCCGTCGAAGCGTTCGTCCTCGGCGAAGGCGGGGTGCTTGAACTTGGCCACCGGGCGGGCGGCCGGGCCGGTGTCGGCGCCGTCGGTGGTCCCCCATTCCTCTGCGGGCTTGACGACGAGCCCCTCCGCGAGGTTGCCGGGTAGTTCCGGCAGGCCCAGCAGAGCCGGTACCCGGGTCGGGAACACCGGCGTCCGCTCCTGTACCTGGGCGAGCGTCCCGCGCGCGATCAGCGGGGCGCAGTGCAGGCCCGCGGCGTCGGCGGCCTCCCGCAGCGCCCGGTCGCCGACCCAGCGGGTGCCGCCACCCGCCGTCTCGACCGTGGCGTCGAACGGCATCCAGAGCAGGCCCGGCGCGTACCAGACGCCGGTCTGCACCGGATCGGTACCCGGCGAGGGCGGTACGTCCGGGTGCGGGTAGCGCCCGCCGGCCAGTTCACCGTAGACCGTGACCGGTGCCGAGGGACCGACGCCGTACGCGCGGCGCAGGGCGGCGGCGCAGCGGTCCGCGGCGACGGCCAGGGCCGGCCAGATCCGGCCCACGCCGAAGAAGTCGTCGAGTCCGCTCTCGCCGAGCAGTTCGCGGCGCTTGGCCGGGCGCACTCCGGCCCGGTCGCACACGACGGCGAAGTTCGCCCCGTGGACCTTCTCCAGCGCGACCCACTCCCGGGCCGCCCGCGCCTCGCCCAGCCGGGCCCGGGAGGGGATCTTGGGGTACGGCGACCAGCCGCTGTCAGCCGTCATGCCGACCGCCGCCGTGCTGGTGCTGTTCGGGCAGCCGGCTGTCGGGGTGCGCCCACAACAGCACGTTGTCGGGGCGCGCGTCGCCGAAGAAGTCGAGGACGTCCTGGTCCGAGTGGCGCAGGCTGAAGTGGGTGAGGACGAAGAGCGTGTCCGGGTGGGCCTCGACGACGGGCCGCAGCCGGCTCCACACGGTGTGCCCGACCCGGTCGGCCCGGTCGAGTTCGGCGTCGTCGAGGTAGGTGCATTCGGTGATGAGCACCGGGTACGCGAAGAGCCACGGGTTGTCCTCGAAGACGCTCACGTGGGTGTCACCGAGGAACGCGAACAGCGGCCTCAGCACCTCGTGTTCCACCTCGGCGCCCTCCTTGCGGCGCTGCGCGAGGACACGCCCGAACTCGGCGCCGCCCCGACCCTGTGCGGCGAGGGAGCGGCGCAGCTCCTCGTACTCGGGCAGCAGTTCCCTGCGGCGCTCGGAGAACGCGTAGCCCACGCACGGCACCTTGTGCGCGCACTCCACCACCCGTACGTGGTGCCCGCGGCGGCCGAAGGTGAACTCGTCGCCGCCGCGCACTCCGTGCAGCCGGCAGTTCGCGGCGAGGGCGGGGTCGTAGGCCGTGCCGTGGTTGAGTTCGGCGGAGGCCCGCAGGTAGCGCTCCACGTACGGGACGGCGGGGGCGGGCAGGTGGATGTCGACGCCGGCGGGTCTGGCGGCGAGGTAGTCGAGGTCCTTGGAGTGGTCGTGGTGGGTGTGGGTGAGGAAGACGGTCTCCGGCTGACGGCCTTCCGCGAGGCCGGCGTCGAGCGCGCAGCGCAGTTCGGGAATGTGGAAGAACGTCTTGTCGTTGGCGCGCGAGTACCCGGTGAGGGTCAGCTCGGTGCCGGGCATGCGCCAGGTCTTCCACTGGCGGAACGGGTGTCCCCGTTCGAGCCGTTCGGGGTGGGCGGGGGTCCGCGCGGGGGCCTGTGCCATCGGTGCCTCCGTCGGACCGCCGTGATCAAGGTGAGGGCCCGATCGTAGCGGGCGGTGCGGCGGGGCGGCCCGTGGTTTTCCGGGCGGACGGACTCGGGATGGGTGGTGACGGATGTCATGTGGAGGGGCAGGGCGGGTTGAAGTCGACTGCCGTGAAGTACTGGGCCCATTGGGCTCTGGTGATACGGGGGTACGCGCTGTCGCAGATGCGGGTGGCGACCCTGTCCAGGCCGGTGTCCCGCAGCCGGATCGTGAAGTCGTTGCCGCCGGTGGCCAGGGTGTTGCCGTCCGGGCTGAATGCCACGGCCGGTACGGGGTTCGAGTGGCCGGTGAGGACGGTTGGAGTGGCCGCACCGCTCACGTCCCATAGCAGGGCCTTGCCGTCCGCGGCGCCGGCTGCCAGTCGGCGGCCGTCCGCGTCGAAGGTCACTGTGTAGAGCCAGGAGCCGGACGCCGGTAGCTGCGTCACTTTCGCCGGGCGGCTGATGTCGTTGACGTCGATCAGCCAGATCGTCTTGTCCGTTCGGTGGAAGGCGGCCAATCGCCGGTTGTCGGGGCTGAATACGCCGCCGGTCAGCGGGTCGGACCGGAACGGGGACGGCAGTTCCCGGGGACTGCGCGGATCGCTGATGTCCCAGAACCGCAGCGAACCGGACTCGCCGGTGCTCGTCACCAGCGTCCGGCCGTCCGGCCGGAACGAGGCCATCGTGACGTGCGGCCCGTCCTCGGCGATCCGGCTCAGCGGCCGGGGATTGCCGGGATCGGTCAGGTCCCACAGTCCGGCCGTGTCTTGTGCCCAGACGGCCAGCAGGTCGCCACCCGGGCCGAAGGCGGCGCCGGCGACTTCGCCGCCGCCGGGGGTGAGGACCGATGTCAGCCGTGGCCTCCGCGGATCGGTCACGTCCCAGACGCGGACGGTGGCGTCCTCACTGGCGGTGACGAGGGTGCGCCCGTCAGGGCTGAACGCCACGCACCGGACGAACCTGGTGTGCCCGTGCAGGACCGACAGCGGCCACAGTGCCCGGCCGCCGGTGACCTGCCACAGCCGTGCGGTGCCGTCCCAGCTGGCGCTGGCGAGCAGGTGGCCGCCGGGGCCGAACGCCAGGGACGTGACCACGTCGTCGTGGGTCCCGAGCGACAGATCCCGCAGGTCCAGGAGCCGGTCGGAGTTGGCCAGCGTGCGGCCGTCCGGGCTGAACGCGGCTTGGTAGAACCCGCCCTGAATCGTACTGATCCGCTTGGGTTTTGCCGGGGCGGCGACATCCCAGAACAGGGTGGACCCGCCCACCGAGACGAGCGTGCTGCCGTCCGGACTGAATGCCACCGACCAGACGATCGCGGGATGCCCGAGCAGGACGGCCGGTGGCCGCGTGCGCGTGCCGCTGCCGATGTCCCAGACCCGTGCTGTGCGATCCCAGCTCCCGGTCGCCACGGTCCGGCCGTCGGGGCTGAAGGCGGCCGAGGTCAGCGTGTCGGTGTGTCCGCGCAGGACGTCGAGGAGGAGCGGATGCGCGGGGTCGATGACGTCCCACAGCCGGGCGGTGGTGTCCCCGGTGGTCGCCAGCGTGCGGCCGTCCGGGCTGAACGTCACCGAGGTGACCGTGTGGGTGTGGCCCGGCAAGGTGGCCAGCAGTCGCGGGTGGCGGGGATCGTTCACGTTCCACAGCCGCGCCGCGCCGTCGGTGTGGCCGGTGGCGATCACGCCGCCGGGCCGGTAGGCCACCCACGATGGCGCGGACGGCTGTTCCGGCAGCGTGCTCAGCTCGGCGGGCGCACGCGGGTTCGCCACGTCCCACAGCCGCACCGAGCGTTCGCTCGCCGTGGCCAGGACCCGGCCGCCCTCACCGAACGCCACCGACATCAGCCGCTCCGGCTGATTCAAGACGGCCAGCTGTACGGGGTGGTGGGCGTCCGCGATGTCCCACAGCCGGACCGTGCGGTCCCAGCTCGCGGTGGCCAGGACCGTGCTTTTCGGGGCGAAGGAGATCGAGACCACATCGGAGGTGTGGCCGGTGAACCGGCTCGTGTACGGCGTCGCGAACGCGCTCATGAGCTGGTCGCGGATGTCGCCGGTGGCTGCCAGCCGGTACGCGGCCAGGTTCAACTGCGCGGCGAGCGCGGGGTTCTGCTGCCTCGTCTCGGCCGCGTCCGCGGCGGCCTTCCGTGCGATGGCCACGTTGCGCTGCCGGATGGCCGAGTCGCGCGAGTCGACGGCCAGCCCGCCCGCGGTCGCCGCGATGACCACCAGCACGGTGAGCAGGGTGACCAACTGCCGCAGGCGGACCGTCCGACGCCTGACCGCCGCCATCTCGCCGGCCTGCGCTTCCCGGCTCGCGTCGAGGAAGTGCCGTTCCCTGGAGGTCAGCCGGCTGCCGTCCGCGGCGGCCAGGTCCAGCGCCGCGGCCAGGCGGGCACCCCGGTACAAGGCGTGCGGGTCGCGGTCCTGCTCCTCCCAGTCGGCGGTCGCGTCGGTGAGCTGCCGGTGCAAGAGCAGCTGGTCCCGGTCTTCGGTCAGCCAGCCGCGCAGCCTCGGCCAGCACCGGATGATCGCCTCGTGGGTGATCTCGACGCACTCCTCGTCCAGCGTCACCAGCCGTTGCCGGGCCAGGGATTCGAGCACGAAGGCAGTGTCGGGATTCGGGTCCAGCTCGTTCCTGGTGATCCGGCGCCTGGTGTCCTCGGTACCGTCGCCCAGCGCGGTCAGTCGGAGGAACAGTGATCTGGCGAGGTCCTGTTGCACCGGCGACAGCGCCCGGTAGGCGGCCTCAGCGGTGTGTGCGAGCGCGTGCTGGATGCCGCCGGCCGCCAGATACCCGTCCAGGGTCAGGCGGCTGCCGCTGCGACGGCGCCAGGTCTCGACCATCGCGTGCGAGACCAGTGGCAACGCACCCGGCTGACCGGTCGCGTCCGCGACCACGGCCGCCAGCAGCGGGCCGGTCACCGTGCAGTCGGCGAGCAGGGCCGGCCGGGTGATGGCCTCGCGCAGCTCCTGGCTGCTCATCGGACCGACCGCGATCTGCGCATCGCGCATCGCCTCGACCAGCCGGGGGTCCTGGACGCAGTGGCCGTAGAAGTCGGCGCGTACGCCGAGCACCACCCGGGTCCGGCTGGTCGTCGCCGTGGCGGCGGCGATCAGCAGGGCGATGAACGTGTCCCGTTCGTCCCGGTCCCTGCAGAGGGTGAAGACCTCCTCGAACTGGTCGACCACGATCAGCGCGTCGATGTCCGGCGTGCGGTCGATCATGGCTCGCCGGATCCGCAGGTGCAGCGCCGCGGCATCGTCGCGCAGCTCGGCCAGCAGCGCGCCGGGAGCCTCTCCCGTCACCGCGGCCAGGCGGACCGCGCACTCCTCCACGGGGTGCGGGCCCGGCGTGAACAGCATCACCGGCCACCCCGATGCCCGCGCGCGGGCGACGAGCCCCGCCCGCAGCAACGAGGACTTCCCCGATCCGGACGGCCCGAAGACCGCCAGGAACCGGCGCTCGCGCACCGTCTCGAGCACCTCGCCGGTCAGCCGCTCGCGCCCGAAGAAGCGGTCGGCGTCTTCCGGCTGGAACGCCGACAGTCCCGCGTACGGTGCGCTCTGTCGGCTGCTCTCTCCAGGCTCGTCGACCCGCGCGCTCGCGGCAATCTCGGCGGCGACCGCGTGCCACCGGGTTTCCCATACGCGGCGGTCACCCCGGCACGCCTCCACGTACGCGAGCGTGACGGCAAGGCTCGGAAACGTGTGCCCGCCCGCAGCGTCCGACAGTGTCGTGGACGAATAGTGCGCCCTTTTGGCCAGCGCCCGATAAGGCGGCCGTCCCGCCGTCTCACGCAGCTTCCGAAGGTCGGCCGCAAACCGCGTCAGGGGACCGGAGTCCAGGTCGAGCGGGCGTTCGGGGCGTGGCATGGCCTTCCTTCCTGCGTCTTTCCGCAGCCGTGATGGGTGGTGTTTGTCCAGCTTTTGATGTCCGGAATCCCCGTCCCGGCGCCGGACATCAACCGGCGGCTAGACAGGGGCCAGCGCAACCGCGCAACGGCGAAACGAAGGAGAACCATGAGGTCTGTGCGACGACTGATGCTGCTGGCGGCGGCCACCGGTCTGCTGGCCGGCGCGACCTTGACCGGCGGGCCCGCCTTTGCCGCGGCACCGCTGCTCAAGTCCAACCTGAACGGAAGGTGCGCCGACATCTTCATGTGGCATCAGAACAACGGCGCCACCACCGTGACGTGGGACTGCACCGGCGACACCAACCAGCAGTGGTTCTGGGACGGTGAGCAGATCCGCTCGAGCATGAACGGAAAGTGCCTGGAGATCTACGGTCCCCATCTGGGTGACCAGGGCTCGGTGGCTACGTGGGACTGCAACGGCGGTCGCCACCAGAAGTGGTTCCGGAACGGCAGCGAGATCCGTAACCGGGTGAACGGAAAGTGCCTCGACATCCTGGGCGGCCGGCCTGAGAACGGCCAACTCCTGGTGAGCTGGAGCTGCAACGGCGCACGGAGCCAGAGCTGGGACTTCTGACCCCTCGCCCGGCCCGGCACATCGCGTGCCGGGCCGGGCAGGCGTCATCCACTCCCGCACAGCTCCACGGATCCGGCCTCACGGCCTGGCGTTTGGTCCATGATCATGGGGCGGGAGGTCGCGGCCGGCTCGCGTGCCGCTCCTCCTCGACACCCGTGTGGCCTATCGCCTCGCAGAAGGGGGCCCGATCGACGCCTGTTGATGCCGGGACAAGTGTGCGCGCCGTGGTACGGGATAGCAGAAGCCGAATCCGGCCATGATCGCGAAAGGGTGGCGCCTGTGTCTCAGGAGCAACGTAAACGGGGGCAAAGGCTGCGGCTGCCCGTGAAGGCGGCCCTGCCCGGCCGCCACCCGCACGAGGACGAGGCGCCCGTCACCGACCGGGTGGTCTTCGGCGTGACGGCCGTACTGACCTTGGGTTTCGTGATCTGGGGTGCCACGGCCACCAGCGGGCTGGAAAGCGTCTCCGACACCCTGCTGAACGGCCTGATGCACAACGGCGGCTGGGCGTTCGTCCTGGTTGCCTCGGGGTTCGTCGTCTTCGCGCTCTGGCTCGCGATCAGCCGGTACGGACGAATCGAGCTGGGCCAGGAGCACGAGAAGCCGGAGTTCAGCACCGTCTCCTGGGTCGCCATGATGTTCAGCGCCGGCATGGGCATCGGCCTGATGTTCTACGGCGTCAGCGAACCCCTCGCGCATTACACCACTCCGCCGCCGGGCACCGACCCGGACGACTCGGCGGACAGAATGCAGACGGCGCTCGCCACCACGCTCTTCCACTGGACGCTGCACCCGTGGGCCATCTACGCGGTGGTCGGCCTGGCCATCGCGTACAGCACCTTCCGGCGCCGCAGGCGGCAGACGATCAGCGCCGTCTTCGTCCCGCTCCTGGGGAAGAAGCGCGCCGAGGGCGCACCCGGCCGGGTGATCGACATCCTGGCGATCTTCGCCACGCTCTTCGGCTCCGCCACGTCCCTGGGACTCGGGGCGCTCCAGATCGGCAGCGGCATGCACGAGGTGGGCTGGCTGGGCAAGGCCGGGACGGGGCTGCTCGTCGCCATCATCGCCGTGCTGACCGTCTGCTTCGTCTTCTCCGCCGTCTCCGGGGTGGAGAAGGGCATCCAGTGGCTCTCCAACATCAACATGGTGCTGGCCGTCATCCTCGCGGTCTTCGTGTTCGTCGTCGGCCCCACCATCCTGGTCCTCGACCTGATCCCCACCTCCCTCGCCGCGTACTTCGACGAGCTGCCCCAGCTGATCGGCCGCACCGAGGCGTCCACCGGCGGCGGTGACGTAGCCGACTGGCTGAGCAGCTGGACGGTCTTCTACTGGGCCTGGTGGATCTCGTGGACGCCGTTCGTCGGCATGTTCATCGCCCGCATCAGCCGGGGCCGAACGATCCGCCAGTTCGTCGGCGGCGTCATCCTGGTGCCCAGCGCCGTGAGCCTGGTCTGGTTCGCCATCTTCGGCGGTACGGCCATGCGCCTGAAGGAGCAGGGAGACCTCGGGGAGGCCACCACGCCCGAGGCGCAGCTCTTCGGCGTGCTCCAGGAGTTCCCGATCGCCGGCGTGATGAGCCTGCTCGTGATGATCCTGGTCGGCATCTTCTTCGTCTCCGGCGCCGACGCGGCGTCGATCGTGATGGGCACCCTCTCCCAGAAGGGCACCTTCGAACCGGCCCGGTTCATCGTCGTCTTCTGGGGCGTGGTGACCGGTGGCGTGGCGGCCGTGATGCTCCTCGTCGGTGAGGGCAAGGGCGACGCCCTCGCGGGCCTGCAACACTTGACGATCCTCGTCGCGGCCCCGTTCGTCCTGGTGATGATCGGCATGTGCTGGGCCCTCTTGCGGGACCTCCGCCAGGACCCGATGATCGTCCGCGGAGAACTCGCCGAGGAGGCGATGGAGGAAGCCGTGATCGCCGGCCACGAGAAGTACGCGGGCGAGTTCGAGATCCGCATCGGCCCCGCTCAGGACGAGGCACCCGGGGCAACGAAGGACGACCCCGACCGCAAAGACCCGGGAGCCCCGCCCCCGGCCTCCTGACGGGCACACCCGCCATACGCCGCCGGCCCGGCCGGGGGGCCGGGGTCAGTGCGGGGGCACGGCCCCGGTCATGGGCCGGCGCTGGAGCAGACGGAGACGGTCGGCGACGAAGGCCCATTCCAGGTCCTGCGTCCCGCCGAAGACCTGCTCGCAGCGGGCGGTGAGTTCCCGCAGGCTCTCCAACCGCGTCTCGTCGAGGCAGAGTCGGTGGATTCGGTCGGCGGGGACCGGGACCTGGCTCGTTCCGCCGGCCGGCGTGGGCTCCACGGAAAGGTCCTTCATGCCGGGCGTGCGCTCGATCACCCGGCCGTCGCGGCCGACCCGGTAGTGATCCGGTACGACCAGGCCGCTGACCACGGCTTCGCCCAGGCCCCAACTCGCCTCGATCACCAGGACGTCGGAGCCGTCGAGGGGGTCTCGGGAGAACAGGACTCCGGCGCACTCGGGTACCACCAACTCCTGTACCACCACTGCCACTCTGGGCCGGCCGGGCAGCCCGAGCCGCTCACGGTAGGCGACCGCGGCGGCCGAGTGCGCCGAATCCCTCACCCTTCGGACCGCCTCGGTCAGCCCGTCCGGACCCCGTACGTTGAGGCAGGTGAGGTGCTGTCCGGCGAAGCTCGCCGCGGCCGAGTCCTCGCCCAGCGCGGATGAACGCACGGCCAGCCCGCCGCCCTGCAAGTCGGCGGTCGACACGTGCAGGGCGGCGAGCGCCTCGTCGTCGCCTGCTGCGACGGCGTCGACGAACAGCCATTCCAGGGCGATTCCTTCCGGTACCGGTAGACCCGCCCGGGCGGCGGCCCCGAGCTGCGAGGCCTTGCCGCCGTACCGGCTCTCGTCGGTGGCCAGGCGGAGCGGCACCGGGGCGGACCACGTGCTCGGCGACAGCGAACCGGTCATCGGACCACCGCCGCCTCTCCGGCCCGGCCGTCGACCCGCACCCAGGCGCCGTCGGGTATCACCGCCGTGGCATCCGTGCATCCGACGACGCCGGGGATGGCGAACTCCCGGGCGACGATGGCGGCGTGGGAGAGCGCCCCGCCGCGATCGGTGACGATCGCGCCGAGCAGGGGCAGGACGATGTTGAAGGCCGTGGTGGTCGCGCCGGTGACCAGGACGTCGCCGGGCTGGATGCGGTCGAACTCGGGCACGCCGCTGATCACCCGTGCCGTGCCCTCGTACACGCCCGGGCTCGCGCCGAGCCCGTGCACGGTCCGCCCCTCGGTCCGGGCTGCCGGGTTGCTGAACATGGCGAGGACGACGGCCCCGAGGGCGCGTTCCAGGCGTGCCGCGGCGGGCGGCAGCCACTCGGGCGGCAGCGGGTCGCCCGGCGGTGGACCCAGCATCGGCGGCGCGTCCGCGTACCGGGCGTGGTCACGGTAGTGCGCCCGGGCGGCGAGTTCTGCGGCGTCGGGCCCGGAACCCGTACGGACCAGGTCGCGCAGCTCGGCGTAGCCCGCCTCGGCCAGGTGGGCGGGTGCGTGGATCCGGCCCTGCTCGGTGAGCCGTCGGCCGGCCGCCAGGATGGCGCGCCGGGTGAGGCCGATGGCCGGCAGGTCCGCGCACGACCCGCGCTCGTCGCGCAGCCGGGAGACCAACCGCGCCTCGGCGAGCAGCTCGTCGAAGTGGGAGCGGTGCGGCGCGGGTACGGCGTCGCGAAGGTCGGCCGCCGCGTCGGCGCGCTGGTCGGCGGGGGCGTCCGCCTGGGGCCGCGTCGAGGAGGAGACCGCCGAGCGAATGGCCGCGAGCACGACGGCGGGCAACTCCGCCACGCAGGGATCGCCCACGTCCTCGCCATTGACGGGGCGCCAGCCCGCCGTCTCCAGGTACTCGGCGAGGGCGGTACTCGTACGTCCCGCGACGGCCCCCAGCGCCGCCAGCAGCTCCTGGGGTCGCGCCGGGGAGGCGAGCAGCTCGCTCGCCCGGGGGTCCGCCGCTACGGCGGCAGCCAGCTCGGCCAGTTCCTCCCGGTCCGCCAGCGGGTCGGGGCTCGATCCGGCCAGCGGGGCCAGGATCTCGCCGGTGGTGCGCCCGGTCCACTCCTGACAGTGTGCGATCAGATCGCCCATCGGCAGCAGTGCCGGCATGTTGAACAGGTGGTGCAGGTAGCCGGCTCGGCGCTGGTGCTCCCGGCACCGGTCGAGGTACGCGAGCAGACTGCCGGTATCGAGGAGTCCGGGCTCGACCTGCTGTAGTTCGCGCCGCTCGCGCTGTAGCCCGGGTCTGACCTCCTCGTCCCAGCGGCGCAGGTCCTCGCGCCACAGCTTGCGCTCGAAGACGGTCGCGCTGGTCGCGAGCCTGGTGCGGATCTCGGGATGATCGGCGGCAAGGCGTTCCCAGACCTCTCTCGGCGGGTGGTCCGTGGCGTCGGGCGGGGCTCCCAGCGGCTGGGGATGGTAGTAGCAGAAACCGTTGACGAAGGCCCAGTCCAGCCGTTCGAGCAGCGACCCGTACCGGCGGAGGCTCTCTCCGAAGCCGCGGTGCATCTCCTCGATGAAGATCTCGGCGTGGAACCTGGTCACCGGGCGGGTGAAGTGGGTCGGGTCCAGGAACCAGGTACCCGGCCCCGGTGGAGCGAAAGTGCGTTCCGTGGCGATGCTCATGGCTCTCCTCCTCGCCGGTCATCTGCCCGGGTGGCGTAGCGGACCGTCCGGGTCTCGCCGCAGCTCGTCCGTGAGCACCCGCACCGCCCAGGCGGCGGCCGCGCCGGCCTCTACCCCGTCGAGCCCCGCCTGCAGCCGCATGGCCTGCCAGGCCGGGGCGCTCACCAGCAGGTACAGCACGGCGACCGCGCGGCGGCGGGCTACCGGGTCGGCGTCCGCCGTGAGCTCGGCCAGCGCCGCCTCCACCGAGTGGAACCGGTGCCTGCGGCCCTGCTCCCGCAGCGGCCGGGCCGCCTTGGAGTTCAGCATGGCGAGCATCAGGGGCGCGTGCTCGTCGTACGAGCGGTAGAGCTCCGGCGCCATGCGGCGCAGCCCGTCCAGGGTGTCCGGATAGGACTGCATGAGCACGTGCAGATTCTCCTGCGCCCACCCGCTCCAGGCCGCGAAGAGCGCCTCCCTGGTCGGGAAGTGCCGGTAGACGGTGCGGACGGCGACGCCTGCGCGCTCCGCCACGAGCGGGATGGTCAGCTCCTGGACGCTTTCGTCGGCGATGGCCTCGGTGAGCGCGGCGAGGATCAGCTGCCGGGTCTGCTCAAGCTGGCCGGCACGCAGCGGACTCTCGTACGCGCGCTTCTCTTTCATGGCACGTTGACAGTACTCCAATTCATTCTAAAATGTCAAGAAACGGTATAAACCTCCCACAAGGAGGGATGGAGGCCGAGAGAGACGGGAGATCAGCAGCACCCTGACGCGGAGCAAGCTCGGCGGTGAGCTCCACCTGCCCGGGGCGCTCCGTCTGGTGCGCCACGGCGTTCGGGTGCAGTGGTCGGGGCGGCGCACACGGGGAGTACGTCCAAGCCGCAGAAGGTCGACTTCCACTTAGCTTGGGAAGGAGTCCTTTCCATTCATGGTCGGACGTGTCAATCTGACTGGCGCCAAGATCGCCAAGCGTTCGGCTGGTTGCTTGGTGGTCGACGGCCGCGGCCCGTGTTTCCGCTGGCCGCGCTCCGTACCTGGCCTCGACAGGCCATCTGACAAGGAGCAACGACACCAATGCGACCTACTGTTCGCTCGGGCCGCCGCAGGCCCCGCGCTCCGCGCGTCCTGGCCAGACTTGTGGCCGTGCTGGCTGCGGCGTTCGTCACGCTCACCACGCTGAGCGCGGTCCCGGCCGCGGCGGCGGAGCAGGAGATCTGCGGGCACCTGGTCCGCGATGCAATCCTCGACAAGTACCTCAGCATGGGTGGCTGGAACTCGCCGCTGAAGTGCCCGACCACGGAAGAGCTGCCCACGCCGGACGGCCGGGGCGCGTTCACGGTGTTCGAGGGAGGGTCGATCTACTGGTCGGCCGCCACGGGCGCGCACCCGGTGTGGGGCGCGGTGCGTGACGCCTGGGCGCGCCAGGGCTGGGAGGGCGGCAAGTTCGGCTACCCGGTCGGCGACGAGTTACGGAACCCGGACGGCCAGGGCATCCGGCAGCAGTTCCAAGGCGGGACGCTCTACTGGCACCCCACGAAGACCGCGCGGGCGTACGGGGTGACCGGCCGGATCGGCCAGCTCTGGGCGCAGTGGGGATATGAGCGCGGGGCCTTCGGCTATCCGACGTCCGACGAGTACGTCACCGACGCCATCGGCGGCTTCGGGTCCCAGCACACGGGTGTACGCCAGAACTACGAGAACACCAGGTTCATCGTCTGGAGCAGCGGCCACAGCGACGGCTACTACGTCTGCCGCAGCGAATGCGTCGGCTACGGCGCCATGACCAACAAGCTGTGGGTGGCGAAGACCGAGATCTACCACAGCCTGGCCTCCACCCCGGACCCGTACGCGGGCAAGCGCTCCGTCCATGTGACGCCGACCGAGGTCGGGTTCAGCCACGCGGACGACCACCTGCAGGAGTTGTGGAACCAGGTGTGGTCGGTCATCCCGTCGCCCTCGCCCGCGTTCAGTGCCGACGAGCAGGACGTCGTCAGCAAACAGCTCTACTGCCACTCGGTCTTCGCGTTCCGCGACCCCACCAGCGGCGACCGCTTCGGCGGACCGACCTGGGACCTGGAGACCTGGCGTCCCAACTGGGCCTGGGACTCCGCCAAGTGGCTGCAGGCCAAGTGCAACCCGGGCTGGCCCGCGGAGGAGTGAGCCCTCGGCGAGGATGACCTGAGCCCCTAGGAGGTGCGGCCCCCTGGCAGCCGTGGGTGGTGCTCACCACCGACGCGCCCGCCCAGGGGGCCGCGTCGTTCCCTTCCCTCCGAGGAGGCGCACGTCGCGCATCGGCGTGGAGAGTACGTGTTTCTGAACCCCTCGTATGGGCAGGTCAGGCCCTTGATTCGTGGGCGGAGGCCACCGTGCTCACCCTGGACGTCGTCAAACGCATCGACGACGTAGCGGAGTTCGTGGAGCTGCCCCGCCGTTGGGTGGTGGAGCGCGCGAAGAGGGGACCCACCCCAACGGGCAGAAGGCTCGGACCCCGTTTCACGGGGTCGAGAGATGTTCCGCACCTACTGATCGGGGCGGACGCCTCGGACGTGTGCGATCACGTCTGGTTGGCCCAGGCCGGCACGGTTGATCCGGCCTCGGCCTCGGATCACGCCGTCTGCGGCCAGTCTTTTCCGCAGTGCGTCGGGTGCCAGGGGAGTCTCGAAGCCCTCGCTGAGGCCTCGCCCCGTGTCTGCGTACTCGTAGCGGACCGCGTACATCCTTCCCTCGTGATGCCATTCCAGGCGAACCAGAGGTCGCGCGAGGACCGCTTCGAACCACTCTGCCGCTCTGTTCCCCAGCTCCGTAGGGCTGCCCGCGGCTCCGAAGATGAACTCACTCGCGGCCTGCTCGATAGTGAAGTCCTGGTTGTGGAGTTCGCCGCCACGGACGACGGACCCGTCGAAGTGGGCGCCCACGGTCAGAACTCCCTGGTTGCGTTGCGGGTCACCGATGTCCAGATAGACGATCAGCTGGCCGTCGCGGGTGTGCGCCGAGGGCAGCACGACGGTATCGAGCGGGTCCACCAGCCAGGATCCCGCGCGTTCGGCCAGAACGTCCACGAACGCGCGTTGGGCGACGTCCAGGTCGTCCTCTTCGTACTCGAACCAGGGGATCTCATCCATGACCGCACTCTACGGTCGACACAAGGCTGTCCAGGAACTGCCGGTCGCGGGAGAGATGATCTTGGTATGGCTGGTGTGATCACGGCCTCCTGAAGGATCAGAAGGCGCGAGGAACGCCGCTGCCTGTCGCCGCGTGTTCCCGCAGACGCCGCTTGTCCGGCTTCCCCAGGGCGGTCAGCGGGATCTCCGGAACCCAGAACACCGCGGTGGGCCGGTGCGCCGGGGCCAGCGCCTCCTCCACCAAGGCGCAGGCCTCGCCTGCCAGCGCGTCGTCGGGCGCATACCCCGCAACGGGCACGAGGAAGGCGCAGACCTCCTCACCGGTGAGGCCACTGTCCCGGCCGACGACCACCGCCTCGGCCACGGCCGGGTGGCGGGTAAGCGCCGCCTCGACCGGTACGCAATAGATGTTGACGCCGTCGACCACCACGACGTCTTTGCTGCGGCCGTCGAGGTAGAGGTACCCGTCCTCGCCGAGGTGCCCGAGGTCTCCGGTCCGCAGCCAGCCCTCCCGCATCGCCTCGGTCGTCAGCGCCGGCTGGTTCCAGTATCTGGCCATCATCGACTTGGACCGCGCCCACACCTCGCCGGTGGCCCCGGCGCGCACCGCTACGCCGTGCTCGTCCCGCACCTGCACCTCCACCCCCGCGACCGGCCGGCCGACGGAGGACAGAAGTTCCGGCCGGTCGGCCACCGCCGCATCGTGGTCGGTCGGGGAGAGGCGGCAGATCACCCCGATCTCGCTCATGCCGTAACCCTGCTGCCAGCGCCCGCCCCAACGGGTCACGGCCTGGCGCAGCCGTTCGGGGTGGATGGGTGAATTGCCGTACGAGATCACGTGCAGCCCTGGCACTCCCCCGACGGTCGCGGGGTCGCCCAGCAGCCGGTACAGCATCGACGGCGTCAGGTACGTCGAAACCTGCCCCAGCCGCAGGCAGGCGGTCGCGAACTCCGGTGGTCCGAACGGGTCGAGGATCTCTACGCGGCCCCCGGCCCGCAACTGCTCCAGGCAGCGGCCACCGGACCGCTGCGCCAGCGAGGTGACCGAGAGGTAGGCAAGCTCCGCCCACCCACGGGGGCGTACGGCGTTGCGCGCGGCCATGGCGCCGAAGGTGGAGGCGACCCCCTTGGGGAGCCCGGTGGTCCCGCCGGTATAGGTCACCCGCGCCACGTCGTCCTCCCGGGCCCGCACAGCCACTGCGGTGGGGTCCCGGCCGGCGGCCCGTCGGCCCGCCTCGTCCAGGTCGAGCAGGGGCGAGCCGGTGCACGGCACCGGAACGTCGTGCACTACCAGTTCCGGGCGGCAGTCCCGCAGGATGAAGTCCAGTCCGTGCGTGGCCGGCCCGACAACGACCTGCGTCAGCCGGGCACCCAGCACATGCGCGGCGAGCCGTACCAGCAGCACCTCGGCCCGGTTCCCGCCCGTCACACAGGCCAGCCCCGACCCCGGCCCGACCCCGGCCTCCGCGAGTACCCCGGCCAGCCGGTACACGGCCTCCAGTACCTCGGAGAACCTCATGACGGGAGGGCCGGCCCCGATCGCGGGACGTCCCGCATACCGCTCGAACGCACCGATCAGCCCAGTGACATAGCGTGCGGCCACCATCTGCAACCCGCCTCTCCGCGCCGCGGACGACGCGACCGGTACCGGTACCGGGCCGCAAACGCTGGACCAGCCGATGGAAGCGGGTCCGGCGCCTTCGACGGCCGCCTCACCAACAACCGAATCCGACCCGACAGACCGACCCAATTACACCAAAAACTTTAGCGGCGCCGCTCCCGGCGCGGCCCCTGCGTGCCACGGGTTCCGGCGGCGGTGCTCAGCCGAAGATCGGGTGCTCGGTGGCGTAGAGGAAACGGGTCTTGGAGCGGTCGAGGAAGTTCTCCTCGTCCGCGGCGACGGTCGTGGTGTAGGTGTCGGAGGTGAACCAGCCGGCGGCGTCGGCGATGCTGTCGACCCACACCTCGGCGACACCGTCGTAGACGGCTGTGCTTACGCCGGGGATCTCGTCGTCGGTGGGCAGGAGTTGGACGTAGCGCCGGACCGGGACCTCTCCGCCGGGCAGGCTCGTGATCAGCGCGGTGTGCTTCTGCCAGTAGTCCAGGAACTCTCCATGGGTGAGGTCTGCCCGCCGGGTCAGGAAGATGCTGATCTTGATCACAGTTGACTCCTTGAAGCCGAGATTGACTTGCCTGAGCAACTCATAACGTAGACGACTCCTACTTGCCCAGGCAAGGGACATCTCTTGCCTGGGCAAGTAGGATGGATCGCATGGATGCACCGTCACCGTGGCTCGACGCCGAGCAGCAGGAACTCTGGCAGGACCTTCTCACCGTCGTGATCGCGCTGCCTGCCGCCCTGGACCGTCAGTTGCAGCGCGACGCGGGCATCTCGAACTTCGAGTACGGCGTGCTCGCCCGGTTGTCGATGGCGCATCAGGTGACCATGCGGCTCAGCGAGTTGGCCCGGGACTGCAACAGCACTCTCCCACGACTGTCGAAACTGATGGACCGCTTCGAGGCGCGAGAGTGGATCGTTCGTCGAGTTGACCCGAGCGACGGTCGCTACACCCTGGCCACGCTGACCGACACAGGTCGGCAGAAGATGGTCGACAGCGCGCCGGGGCACGTCGCGCAGGTGCGCCGACTCGTGTTCGACTCCCTCACCGCTGCACAGCGCCGCCACTTCGGCGCGGCGCTTTCCAGCGTTGCCGAGACCGTGCGGCGGGAGGCCGCCGCCGGTGGTCCCACCGGGTGAGTGCGCTCACCGCCGGCTGGGCGCGTGGCCGAACCACAGGTCACCGGCATTGGCGCGCGGTGTTCACGGCCCGTCCGGGACGCCGAGCGGCACGGTGAACCGCGACTGCCAGCCTTTCTCCGTCAGCACCACCAGCTGGACCGCCGCCGCACGGGTGCGCAGCGGCAGCAGGCCGCCGATCGCCGCGCGGACATGGGCGGCAGCCGCCGGATTGTCGGCACCCATGGCGACCGTGACGTGGGCGGCGGACCGCGCCCCGAAGCGGCCCCTGTACGGGCGCAAGCCGGGCCACTGGCCGCGGAACGCATCGACGATCGGCTGGAGTCCCGGAACGGTGACGGCGACGAAGCCGGACGCCGTCACGACCTCCTCCAAGAGCAGATCAGCTGCCGGAAAACGCGCTGCCAGGGAACGCACGTCCTTCTCGTCCTGACTTGTCAGCGCCGATTCCGGCACGAACGGGTAGAGGAGCGAGACGTGCGCCGGCAGCCCACGACGCACCAGAGCCGGGTCGATACGCCACGCCGCATCGAGGAGCGGGGCGGCATCGGGCAACACAATGACGACGGCGGTGGTCCCTGGCTCTGGCACGCCGTCATCATCGCAGGCCAGCCCGCTACTGCGCCCTCTGCACTCCCCGGTCGGCGTGACTGCCTTCGTTCAGGGAGTGGTTCTGGTGTTGTCGAGCCGTTCGAGGCGTGCCACGTTCCCCCGGTCCTCGGGTTCCGTGCTCGCCTCGGCGGCGAACCAGGCATCGAGGATCTCTTCGAGGAGCGGTTCCGAGGTCAGGCGCAGGCTGAGGGCGAGGACGTTGGCGTCATTCCAGCGGCGAGCACCGTCCGCGGTGTAGGCGTCGGTGCACAGGGCCGCTCGTACGCCGGGAACCTTGTTCGCGGCGATGGACGCGCCTGTGCCGGTCCAGCAGCACACGACGGCCTGGTCGGCGTTCCCGGCGGCGACCTCGCGGGCCGCCGCCTCCGAGCAGGCGGCCCACTGCGGATCGTCGCCGGGGCTCAGCGCCCCGTACGTCACCACGTCGTGACCGCGGTCGCGCAGTTGCCGGAGGAGGGCGCGAGCCACGGGTTCGTCCATGTCCGAGGAAACGCAGATCCGCATGCCCCGAGACTAACCGGCCGCGCAACGGACGGTCACCGCGAGTGGAACGGGCCCTGGTTTCATGCCGCACAGGCGAACTCCCCCGGCGCGCGCCTCACAGCACGACACCTGAGCGGGTCATAGCTGGTCAGGGGCGGTCCTGCGATGCCGTAGGGTGGGGTTCACCGACGCGGGGTGGAGCAGCTCGGTAGCTCGCTGGGCTCATAACCCAGAGGTCGCAGGTTCAAATCCTGTCCCCGCTACTACCCGGAAGGGCCTGGATCATCAACGATCCGGGCCCTTCTGCCGTCCGGCGGCCCGGAGCAGCGTCGCGCGTTCGTCCTCGCGCAGTGACTCGCCCGCCAGGAGCCGGTCGTCGCTCAGCAGCCGACGCACCCATTCCGCGTCGGCCTCGAACACCGTCCGAGCAACCGGGCAGCTCCGGCCAGGCGAACATTCCACGCCGGAGGACTACTTGTCGCGCATGGCTTCGATCTCGGCGGCCAGCACGGCCACGTCGCGTGCCTGCGTGTAGAACTTTCTCGCGTACTCGTCGCTGATCGCCGGAAGTACCTTCTCGAATGCCCCCAGCAACCGGATCAAGCCTCCTCGGGACGGTTCGGGGAGGGGGCCATCGAGGACGCGATAGACGTAGCCGGCGGTGTCCGCGTCGAGCATGACCATGTCCTGGTCCTCAACGTCCAGGCCGCGGAACCCGTTCGGGAACGGCGTGGCCCTGTACTCGTCCATCATCTGCGCGAGCGCGTCGAGCTTCTTCTGCATCACGCGGAGATTCTGCCAGGGGCCGTGCGGCGAGGTGCCGGTCACGCCCCTGGAGTGGACTCACGGCACGTCCAGTTCCCCGCGTGCCTGACGGAGCGCTGCCCCTTGCCGGCGTTTCCGGCTGTCAGTTGAAGATGTCCAGGACGTCCGTCCAGGACCCTGCGTCCTCGGTGCGCCGGGGCCGCATCGGGAGCGGATCCGGGTAGGTCTCCGTTGTGGCCCTCGCGCGGACGATGTCGGGTCCGCCGCAGGCCGCGATCGCGAAGGCGCCGAAAACCTTGGCGAACGCGGCCGGGTCGCGGAACTCCACGCCGAAGGCGCGGCCGTCCCGCAGCGGCACCCACACCACCCGGTCGATCCGTGTCCATTCCAGCACCGGCTCGCTGTCCGCGGTTGACCGCCCCTCCAGCCACAGCCGTGCCACGTGCAGCAGGTTCACCTTCTCCATCGGCAGCCGCTTGCGCCGCACCCGCAGTTCACGCGCCGTCAGCTCGACCCTCTGGTCCTTCTTCGGGTACCAGACGACGCCGATCCCGAACGGCACCCACAGCAGGATCCCGATCATCGGCCAGACCAGAGCGTCGCCCCACGACCGGAGCAGCCCGCCGTCCAGCAGGGACAGGGCCCCGAAGACCAGAACCCACTTCGCCGTCATCCGCCAGAATCCGCTGCCCTGCCGGTACAGGACCCGTCGCTTCCCCGATATCGCCATGCCCGTACGCTATCCGCCGCCCCGCAACTCACCGTAGGCCGGGAGCGCAGCCCGTTGGCGGTGCGGCGGGCGCATGGCGGGGACACCGTGCGCCCGCCGCGGGGGGTCAGTCGATGGCGTTGAGTACCTCGCCCAAGTCGATGAACTTGAAGCCGGTCGCCTCGCGGTCGCCGTCGCCGGGGGTTTCCTGGCCGTCCTGCACGACGAGCAGGCCGTGGGGGTAGCGCCTGCCGAGGGGGGCGTTGAGGGCGGCGGCGCCGTCGCAGACTTCGGAGCCGTCGAGGGCGGCGGAGGCCGCGGTGATGCGGAAGGCGCCCTCGAACGCGTTGTGGTCGTCGCGCTCGCGATCGTAGGCGACGAAGGTGTTGTCGCCCTGGCTGGAGGCGAGCAGGTAGCCGTCGCCGTCAGGTTCGGTAACCAGGGTCAGGCCCTCGACGTCGGCCCTCAGGCGCTTGCCGCCGTAGCCGGGGTCGGTGCCGGGCGTGCACTCCTCGGTCTCCTCGGCGTAGGTGCCGGGCACGCCGTACTCGCGCACCTTGTCGATCAGCTTCGGCGTGCCGGTGAGGCCCGCGTCGATGCGCCAGATGCCGACGTCCTCCTGCCCCGCGTACAGGGTGCCGTCCGCGGGGTCGACGACCATGCCCTCGACCTGCGGCAGCTCGCCCGGCTCGGCGCAGGGCGTCCAGCCGGCGCCGTTCGGCAGGCGGAAGGAGGACGGCAGGTCGAGCGTGCGCACCTGGCGGTAGTCGACCGTGCCGGCGGGGGTGACGACCAGCTCCAGCAGGGCGATCCGGGTGCGGTTGCGCTGGCTGACCACCGCGTAGGACCGGCCGGTCGTCCGGTCCGTCCAGGTGGCCAGGCCGTACGCGGTCTTCTGCTCGTTGATCTCGGCCTGGTCGGCGGAGAAGACCGGGCGCACTCCCGGGTCGGTGACGTCGGTGAGCGGGCCGCCGGGCCGGTCCCGGTCGATCCGGTAGATCCGCAGCCGGTCGTTGCCCCGGTCGCTGACCACCGCGACATCGGCGCGCCCGCCGCCCAGTCGCAGGCCGTGGACCAGGTCGACGTTGTTGAAGCGGCCGGGTGCGTCGTCGGCGCCGGGTCCGGCCGGGGCGGGCAGCGACTGCACCTGCCGGGCCTCCAGGTCGTAGACCCGCAGACCGCCCTGCTTGGCGGTCGCGATCACCAGGCTGCGGCCCGGGTCGGCGGCGTTGCGCCAGATCGCCGGGTCGTCCGCGTTGGCGTCGCCGCCCGCCTCGTCGTCGTACAGCGGCGCGGTCTCGGCCTTGGGCCGGATGCTGCTGATCGAGGAGGCTTGTGCCGGGAGCGCGACGGAGGCCGCGAGTGCCGTGCAGAGCACGAGCGCGGAGGCGCGAGCGGCCAAACGTATCGTCATGCTTGTTCCTTTATAAGGAGTTTGCCCTGATGGGGAACACGCTCGCCGCGCCGATTGTCATGTCCGCGACTGAATGATGGCCGATGGTTGAACTCGCCGCGAAACCCCGGGGGCCGGGTGTCGTGGCCGGACGGGCCTGCGGGTGAACGGTCGGTTCGCGACACACCCCCGCCTCCCGCACACCCGCTACGCCTTCCGCGCGGACGTCCAGCCCTGGCGGCGGAGGCTTTCGAAGCCGTCCAGGAGGAGGTCCAGGGCGAATTCGAACTCGAACTGGTCGTCGCAGCCGCCACCGACCGTGGAACCCCCGTCGTGTGCGGCCGTCGCGGCCAGTTCCGCGATGTGCGGGTAGCGCGCCGCCAGCCCGGGGTCCGGCGGGCCGGAGGGGCCGCCCGAGGTGTCGAACAGTTCCTGGCTGAAGCCGAGCAGGCGGCTGCCCATCGCGTGCATGACGTGGTGCGTGAGGTCGGCGGAGAGGCCGCCGTCCCGAAAGCTCCCGGCCATCGAGTCCAGGTACGCCAGCACGGCCGGGGTGGGGCCGGTCCGCGACTCGATGACCCGAGCCGCCCACGGGTGGCGCAGCAGGACCCGCCGGGCCGAGAGGATCCGCCCGCGGACCACGGACTGCCAGTCGGGGCCCGCGCCCGGCGGGTCGATCTCGTCGACGACGGCGTCGGCCATGCCGTCGAGCAGCTCCTCCTTGTTGGCCACGTGCTTGTAGAGGGCCATCGGTACGACGTCCAGCTCCTGCGCGAGCCTGCGCATGCTGAGCGCGTCGATGCCGGTGGCGTCGGCGAGCGCGACGGCGGCGCGCAGGACGCGGTCCCTGTTCAGGGGGATCCGTTGTGTGTGCGTGGTTTCCTGCCGGGTCATTCCGGTTCGGCCCCTTCCCTCCTCGACAGCACCCTCTCCTTGACGAGTGTACGACGTACACCTATGGTGGCCGCCAGGTGTACGACGTACACCACCATCGAGCGAGGGGTACGACAAGATGAGTCCGGACCGGAGAACCGCGGTGGCCGCCGGGTCGCTGTTCCTGCTGACCGAGGTCGCCGCGATAGCCGGGGCGGTTCTGTACCGCCCCCTGCTGGGCGCGGCGGACGGCCGGCTCGCGCAGGGCGCCGACACCCGGGCACTGCTCGGGGTGCTCTGCGAGGTGGTGCTGGTCGTGGCGGTGACCGGTACCGGGGCGGCGCTGTTCCCCGTCCTGCGGCGCCACGGCGAGGGGCTCGCGCTCGGGTACGCCTTCGGGCGGCTGCTGGAGGCGGCCGTCATCGCCCTCGGGATCGTCGCCGTCCTGGCGCTCGTCACCCTGCGGCGGGACGCGGGGGCGGCGGAGGGCGCCGACCTCGCGCTGGCTGCCGTGCATGACTGGACGTTCCTGCTCGGGCCCAACATCGCCCTCGGTCTGAACACCGTCCTGCTCGCGTACCTGGCGTACCGCGCACGGCTCGTGCCGCGCTTCATCGCCGTTCTCGGGCTGGTCGGCGGGCCGCTGATCTGCGCCTCGGCCGTCGCCGTGATGTTCGGGGCCTATGCGCAGCTCTCCGTGGCGGGGTCGGTCGCCGCGCTCCCGGTCTTCGCCTGGGAGTTGGGGCTGGCCGGGTGGCTGATCGTCAGGGGGTTCGGGCCCGGCTCGGGCGGCGCGTCCCGGGCAGACGGAGAAGTGGCTGATCCGGCAGTGGTCCGTCGGTGAGGCCGGAGCCGAGCAGTAACTGAGTCCTCAGAAAGACATACGTGGAAGGCCGGGCTGATCGCTCTTCAGCCCCTTCGGACCTGCCGGGTATGCTCGCGCAGATGATCGACGAGGAAGCGATGGGCATGAGCGGGGACGCCCCGACAACGGCTGGACTGTGGGACGTACTGGACCGTGCCACACGCGTCGTGATCGTCGAAGGGCCTCCGGCCATGGCCGACTCCCCCGACCTGGCGCGGATTGTCGTCACCGGTGCCGAAATCGCGGGCTTGGCCCAACTGCTGGCCATCGTCGACGGTGGCACAGGCGACCGGTGCCGGTGCACCGGATGGCCGACGATCACGGTGCACGGCGCGAGCGGCGAACAGATCACCCGCTGGACGCTGCATCACCAATCCGGACTCCGCGGGCTCGGTGATTGCGACGCCGATCTGCAAGACGGTCCCGCACTCACCGAGTGGCTGGCGGAGAGGGGCCTGACCCGGTCCCGGGATGTTCAGGCGGAGCTGGCCGCACAAGAGGCCGAGGCCGACCGGCGCCGGATGCGTTGGGTCCGGGCGGCGCCCCTTGGGCTGTCGGAGGCGGCCGCAGCCGTGGCCCACCCGCCGGGGCGCGACCATGCGGCATGGTCGCGCCATTTGGAGGGCGCCAAAGACCGGCTCGCCGCTCTCACCCGAAGCCGCTATCCGGTCAGGACCGAGCGGATCCGCGCCCTTCTGGCCTGGGCAGGAATTCCCTCCAGGGAGTCTGCTGGAGGCCTGATGTGGTACGACATCGCGGTGCAACAACAGCTCCTGAGCGAAGACCGCGACTCCGTCATCGCCGCGATCTCCACACAGCCCCCGAGTCCGGGCCAACTCGACGGTGCGGCCGAACTGTTCGGCTCACTGGCGTGGACCAAAGCACACGGCAAAAAGCTGCCGAAGCCGCTGAAGAAGATACTGATCAGGCACGTCCAAGCAGTCGGCACCGACGCCATGAAATTCCGGATGCGTCACGGCTACTACGGGGCCAAACGATCTGCGCCCTAGTACTGCAACAACGGTGTTTGCTGTGGCGGTTGGGCAGGTCGGTCACTCCGGCACGGGCAGGCACTCGGCGAGCAGGTCGGTGACGTCGCGCCAGGCCCGCTGCGCCTGCCGCGGGTGGTAGCCGACGCCGGGGAGTACGGTCTGGTCGACCGGCGGGTGGTGGAAGGCGTGCAATGCCCCGCCGTAGACCACGAGGCGCCAGTCGACGCCCGCGGCCTGCATCTCGGCGGTGAACGCGTCCCGTTGCGCGGGCGGCATGATCGGGTCTTCCGACCCGACCCCTGCCCACACGGGGCAGCGAATGCGGGCCGCCTCGCCCGGTCGGCCCGTGGTCAGTGCGTTGACCGTCCCGATCGCGCGCAGGTCGACACCGGCGCGCCCGAGTTCCAGCACGATCGCGCCCCCGGTGCCGTAGCCGATGGCGGCGATCCGGTCGGGGTCGGTCCGCGGTTCGGCGCGCAGCACATCGAGTGCCGCATGGCCGATACCCCGCATCCGGTCGGGGTCGGCGAGCAGCGGGGCCACACGCGCCAGCATCTCCTGCGGGTCGGTGAACCAGTGCCCCCCATGGAGGTCGAAGGCCAGTGCCACGTAGCCCAGTTCGGCGAGAGCGTCGGCCCGGCGGCGCTGGAAGTCGTTCAGCCCCGGCCCCTCGGGCCCGATCAGGACCGCAGGCCGGCGGTCGACACCGGCAGGGAGCGCGAGGTGCCCGATCATCGTCAGGTCGTCGGCCGGGTACTCCACCGTGCGCGTGGTAACCGTCGTCATGAGACCCGAATGTAGTGATCGTCGAGTCCGGTCGGGCCGGTGTTCACCATCGGCTGACAGCGCGGGTGTCTCTGAAATGCGGTCCTGGCGAGTGGCGGGCGACCACAGGACTAGAGCGTGTCTTTCAGGTCTGGCTGTGAGTCCGTCAGCAGTGGCCGTACCCAGTCCGTTGCCGGTGGGCAACTCGCTCGACAGGTCCCGGGGGGCCATGGCCCACTACACGGGGTGGGGTCAAGCGGGCCGGCCACTCGCGTGATGGTGCGGTCGCACCAGTCGCAAAGCACTGTCACGTGGGCACCTGCGGCCTCAAGGACACCGGCCGCGTCCTGGGCGGCTTCGAGCCAGTCGGGTTCCGTGACCGCTACGGGCGCACTGTCCAGCAGAAGCTTGCTGTTCCAAAGGCTGAGGCCGGTGACCGTTCGGATCGCACGGATCGCCTCCGACTTCCGACCTCCTGACTCCGTGAGCAGGACTCGGAATCCTGGCTCTTCCACGCACCCTCCCCTGCGGCCTCACTCTGTCCAGCAAGTGAACCATCCCCGCAGCTGAACGCCACGGTGCGGGCTATCGCCGGGCCCAGACAAGGATGGCGGCGAGGTGGAGTGCGGCCTGGTAGGCGACGGCGAGCTTGTCCGTTCGCATGGCCAGGCCGCGCCACTGCTTGAACCGGTTGATACATCGTTCGACCGCGTCAAAGTGACCTTGGATTGGGGATCCTCCCCCGGCGGCGGGAGGTAACGAGCCGAGCGAGACTTCTGCCGGCCGGGCAGTGCGGCGGCTCCAGGATCGCGGAGCCGCCGCGCACCGCATCCAAGCGCTGCTGTTACGGCGCCATCTCGTACGCCCCGGACAGGGCTTCGACACGCTCCCAGACCCGCGCCGCGCGGGCCTCATCGACGACGGGGCGGCGTACGGCGCCCAGCGCCCAGGCCTGCTGCGCTTCGGTGGCGGAGTCCTTGCCGTGCAGTTCGACGGCGTGTCCGGAGAAGTCGCGTATGAGGACGGAGAAGAGCTCGTCGAGCACCGACTCGTCCAGGTCCGTCAGGCGGGCCTGTTCCAGGATCAGCTGACCGTGCACCACCAGCGCGAACAGCTGGCCGACGGAGAGCAGGAAGTCGAGGTCGCGGCTCTGCTCCTCGTCGGGGGCCATGGTGGCGACGAACTCGCTCAGGGCGTCGGCCTGCTCCCGGAAGCGGGCGACGTTCGGCAGTTCGGCGTACGCGTCGTAGGCGGGGCGCCAGTCGTGGAAGCGGACCGAGCCGAGGCCGCGGGCGGGGCCCTGCCGGAAGAGGAAGGCGTCGTCGGCCGCGTCGAGGCGGGTCGGCACCGCGGGGTATTCGACCGGCTCCAGCAGGTGGTTGCGCATGAACTTGAGGATCAGCGCGAGGTTGACGTGGACCGTGCCTTCGAGCTTGGGCAGGCTCCGGATCTCGACGGCCGCCTCGGCGAAGTAGGTGTCCTTCTCGAAGCCCTTGGCGGCGATGACGTCCCACATCAGGTCGATGACCTTCTCGCCCTCCGTGGTCACCTTCATCTTCGTCATCGGGTTGAAGAGGAGGTAGCGGCGGTCCTCGGGACCGGCCGACCGGAAGTAGTCGACGGCGCGGTCGCTGAACAGCTTCATGCCGACGAGGCGGACGTACGCGTCGGCCAGCTCACGGCGCACGTGCGGGAAGGCGGTGACGGGGCGGCCGTAGAGGATGCGGTTCTGGGCGTGGGTGACAGCCTCGTACATCGCGTGCTCGCAGATGCCGATCGAGGCGGTGCAGAGGTTGAACTTGCCGACGTTGACGGTGTTCAGGGCCGCGTCGAAGGCGGCGCGGCCGGTGTGCAGGACATCGTCCGGGGACACCGGGTAGTCCTCCAGGCGGAACTCGCTGACGTACTTGGAGGAGTCGACGACGTTCTGCACCAGGTGGTACGCCGGGTGCCGGCTGTCGGCCGCGAAGAAGACGTACCCGTCCGGGCCGTCGATGTCGGTGCGCCGGCCGAAGACGGAGACCAGCCCGGCGGCGTTGCCGTTGCCGATGTAGTACTTGGAGCCGGTGGCGCGGAAGCCGCCGTTGCCGTCGGGCTCCAGCAGCATGTCGGTGGAGTAGATGTCGGCGCCGTGGGTCCGCTCGGACAGCCCGAAGGCGAAGACCTCTCCCTGCGAGAGGAGTTCGGCCGCGCGGCTGCGGGCGGTGGCGTTGTCGCTCTGCCAGACCGGGCCGAGACCGAGGATGGTCACCTGCCACGCGTACCAGTAGTCGAGGCCGTAGAAGCCGAAGATCTCGTTGAGGGCTGCGATGCGCGCGGTGTCCCAGCGCTGGTCCTCCTGTCCGGCGGCGGAGGCCGGGGTGAGGAAGGTGGAGAACAGGCCCTCCTTGGCGGCGAAGGCGAGGAAGTCCCCGAGCCAGGCGCGGGAGCGGTAGTCCTCGATCAGCTTGCCCTTGCCGCGCTCCTCGAACCAGTCGACGGTCGCGCGGAGCAGCCTGCGGGTCTCGGGGTCGAAGTGTGCAGGGTCGTAGGTGTGCGGGTTGAACAGCAGGGAGTCGGCCATGGAGTTCACCTTTCGGAGGAGACGTAGAGGGGAGAGGTGAGAGCTGAGTCGTGTGGTGGTGCGTGCGCTGACCGGTGGGGCGCGCTGCGATGCGGTTCAGGCTGAAGGTGGTGTCACGCCGAGGCGGTGGAGGGTGGCGAGGACGTCGTCCAGCCAGGCGATCGTCATCCGTTCGAATGCGATGCCGCCGCGGAGCACGACGTGCTGGAGCTCCTGTCCTGCGTCGAGCGGGGCAGGGGCATCGGGGCCGGTGAAGTCACGCAGTTCCCCGGCCAGGTAGTGCGCGAGCCGGTCGCTGTGCACCTGGTGGTGCCGTTCGACCTCGCGGATCAGTGCGGCCGGGTCGTCGAAGGCCGCGCCCCGGATCTTCACGGCCAGGTCGTGACGCAGGCTCTCGGGTTCGATCGGCTCGTGCAGCCACCGGGCGAGGGCCTCGCGGCCGGGAGCGGCGACGGAGTACTCCTTCTTGTCCGGCCTCGCCTGCTGCGGGACCTCGCGGACGGTGAGCAGGCCGTCGCGTTCCATGCGCCCCAGGACTCGGTAGATCTGCTGGTGTGTGGCGGTCCAGAAGTAGCCGATGGACCGGTCGAACCGCCGGGCCAGTTCATAGCCTGAGCCGGGCATCTCCAGCAGTGAGACGAGGATCGCGTGGTCGAGCGCCATGCCCCGATACTGCTATGCAACTCGTTGCATAAACAAGCGCCCGGCCTCCCGATGAGACGCGGCTCACCCTCTGAGGGCCTGCGGTCCGTGGATGCGGTCGGGGAGTCCACAGCCGCGGTGCCGGCGGGGGGAGGAGGGGGCCGCCCCGGTAGCGCTCGGAGAAGCCTCACTCCGCGCAGCCCACGCCCGTCAGCTGGCAGTGGGCCAGGAGCGCAGCAGCGTGGCGATCTTCGCGGCGGTGCAGGTGGGGTCCAGGAGGAGATCCCTCAGGGCGACTGCGTCGTCGCGGGTGGGCTTGACCGCGATTCCGGTGGCTTCGAGGTACATGACGCCGGTCGCGGCGGCGACGGCGAGGTTGGAGCGCTCCAGCCAGTGGCACCGCCCCAGGGTGTGCACGAGGGCGGCTGCCTTGGCGTACGGGCCGTTGTAGACCGGCTGCTCGAAGAGCTCGGCCCGGTGGCGGGCGACTGCCGAGACGGGGACGCCGTAGTCGTCGGGGGCGGGATCGTTGGCGCCGGCGGCCTGGGCGACCTGCAGGATCCAGGGGACGTCGATGTGCAGTTCCATCAGGCGGCGCGCTCTCCGCGACGAGTTTCCTGTGCGTCCTCGGCCTCGTCGAAGACGTCCTGGTGCTCCGAAAGGAACCGGGCGGCCGCGTCCACGGCGCGGGCCCGCAGACCGCTCACGTCGTCCTGAACGAGGCGGGCAAGGTAGTCCCCGATGCTCAACCCCAGATCGGCGGCACGCTTCTTCGCAAGCTCTGCGACATCCTGATCGACCCGTGCACCCAGCTGCGTTTTGGCCATAGCAGCATGGTAACAGTTGTTACCACCCCTGTGGGAGCGCTTCTGAGCGGCGACCGGAAGCCGGCCCTGGGCAGCGATCCTCGACAAGCAGCGGATCCGGGCGGACTTCCGGCTGTACCTGACGGCGACCCACGGATCCTGGCTGCGCCCCGGCCACAGAAGGGCGCGGACGGCCAGGATCCGGAGATCGCGTCGATGACCAACGACCCCGGCAGTCGAGCTGTCGGAGGCGATCGAACGGGGCATCATCGGCGAGGAGGACTACTTCGACAACCCCGCCCCACCACGAACCCCGATCTCGCCGCCGCCCCCAGCCACTTGGAAGGCCCGTGTCCGCTCTCACCGCCCTCGCCAAGCTTTGCCCGCCTCCGGCATTCCCATCCCTAGGCCCGGATTGGGACACCGTCGAGGCCGATCTCGGCATCACGGCGTACGGACCCGGCCAGTTCTGCGGCTTCATCACGCTCTACCAGCCGTACGGCAGCCGCGAGTGGGCGGATCTGACCGGCCCCATGCCCGCCCGGCTCCGGGATCAGATCGACGAGGTCCGCCGGGCAGCCCGCAACCCCTGGCCCCTACCCCACGATCCGTCGCACCTGTTCTCCATGGGTGTCACGGGGAACGGCGACTACCTCTTCTGGGTCACCCGGCCCGAGGACAAGCCCGAGGAATGGAAGGTCGCTGTCAACGAGGCCCTGCGCCGACCGTGGTTCACCTACGACGGCTCCCTCACCTCGTTCCTCCTCCACGTCCTCAGCGGAACCACGCAGGTCCCGATCTTCCCCGGGGGCCTCCTCGACAGAGGCCTCTTCTTCACCCCCGCTTCCGCCCGCGAACCCGCCCCGGAGTCCGTACCGCCGCGCTCCGCCAGCCCACGGCTCATCCGCGCCTGGGCACGCGACAACGGCTACCCGGTTGAGGACCGCGGACGTATCCCTCCTGAGATCACGCGGGCCTGGGAGCGAGCGGCCGGCAACTGAAGCGGATCTTCACCGGGCTGGTGTCCGGCGGCTAGGCGACTGCTCACGCGGGGTTCGAGGTCGCCCATGCGCGGAACAGTCCTGAAGCCAGCCGAGGGCCTGCTCCGATTCGTTCATGACAGAAGATGCTAGGTGAGTCGCGAACCGGGGGACGCGGAAGGGGCAACGCCTGCAGGCCAGGCCTGCCGCAGCGGAGGCAGCGAAACGGGTAGGCAGTCGGTCTGCTCTGCGGAGCCGACTTCATCGGCTCTGCCGGCGGCTCCCGAGAACGCTCAGTCGGCACGTCACCGTGTCCGAGGAGCCCGGTGAGGGGACGGTGCAGTCCTGCCGACCTTCCATCCCAGACCCGCGCCGACGCCACCTTCGAGCGAGTGGTGGCGCGGCTACCGTCGGTGGACGGCGTAGGTCAGGTGCGTCACCCGCGACGACGGCTGCGATCGGACCTGTTCCAGCGCGACCCTGGACGCGTCCACGCCGTTGAACAGGCGGGTGCCGGCGCCGAAAAGCACCGGTGACAGAGTGATCGAGAACTCGTCGACGAGGCCGGCGTTCAGGTGTTCCAGGATCGTCGCGCCGCCGCCGGCGATGCGGACGTCGCGGTCGCCGGCGGCCTCGCGGGCCTGGTCGAGGCCGTGCTCGATGCCGTCGTTGACGAAGTGGAACGTGGTGCCGCCGGGCCGCTCCCAGGGGTCACGCTTGGTGTGCGTCACGACGAAAACCGGGGTGTGGAAGGGCGCCTCCTCCGGCCATGCCTGCTCACCGAGGTCGAACATGCGCTTGCCCATGACGCTCGCGCCGGTGCGCTCGAACGTCTCCCGCGTCACCTCGTTGTCGCGGCCTTCCTCGCCGCCCTCGCCCAGCTTCAGGTTCTCCCGGATGAACCGCAGCGGGAACATCCACTGCTGCAGCTCCATCCACTGCGCCATCCAGCGCCGAACGTCCGGGTCGTCCTGCTTGTCGGGCGCGAAGAGCTCGTCCTCAACGGGCACGGACTCGGGCGCGATGAAGCCGTCCAGCGACATCGACACGCTGAAGAACACTTTCCCGGCCATCAGCCCTCCGCCCCCTTCCTCGCGAGCTCGGTGACGTAGGCCGCCAGGCTGCTCAGGGTCTGCCGGCCGCCCTCGATCGCGTGGTACTTCTCGACCGCCTCGTCGCGCAGTTCCTTGGTGGGGAACACCGTGCGCATCACGATCCGGGTCGCCGCGCCGTCCGGCGCGAAGGTCAGGACCGACTCGAAGGCGTTCGGGTCGTCGCGGGACTCACCGTGCAGCAGCGCGATCCGCTCCGGCGGGACGATCCGCAGCCAGCGGATCCACTCGGAATAGTCGGTCCCGTCCGGCCCGTGCAGCACGAAGTCCCACTCCCCGCCCTCGCGGAACTCGAAGGACCGCGTGGTGGTGGTGAACCCCTCCGGACCCCACCACCGCGACAGGTGCCGGACCTCGGTGAACGCCTCGAACACCAGCTCCCGCGGTGCGTCGATGACCCGGGAGATCACGATCTCCCGGTCGGCGGTCGCTGGCTCCGGCCGCGTTTCTCTCCTTGCCCCTGACATCGCTCATTCCTCCTGCCGTGTCTGCTTGAGGTCCTGCACGTAGGTGTCCAGCCGGTCGAAACTCTCGTTCCAGAACCGCTCGAATCCGCCGACCCACTCGTGGACCTGCCGCAGCCCGCGGGCGTCCAGGCCGTAGAGGCGCTGTTTGCCCTCCCCGCGGACCCGCACCAGCCCCACCTCCCGGAGCACCCGCAGGTGCTTGGACGCTCCCGACTGGCTCATCCCCAGCTCCTGGGCCAGGTCGGTCACCGGCCACTCGCCCGCCCGCAGCAGCGCCAGGATGTCCCGGCGCTGCGGCTCGGCGATCGCGTTGAACGCGTCCGACGTCGTCGCTGCTCGTGCCATGACAGCCATCATATTCCTATATCGGAATACGTTCAAGCCGGTTGCGAGGGCTCGGAAACTCAAGGTCAACAGTCCTCGGCGAAGACGAATGCCTGGGCTTCAGGCGGGCACATCGGCCTGCAGTCGGAAGCGCTTGGTGTCGACCCAGCGGTAGCAGTGGGAGCCCTCGGCGAAGTCGAAGTCGAAGTCGAAGTCACGGAAGTTGATAAGGGGGCTGTCCAAGTGGACGAGGGCGGGCACCGGTTCCCGTATCTCCATCAGCGACCTGGGCAGGAGGCACGGTTGACTTGCTCCGTACCCATCCACAACGCCCCCACTCGCGCATAGATTGGTGGGATGGGGCATTCGCGCGTCGAGCGGATTGCGGAACTGGCGGACGAGGGGCGGTTCGGCGAGGCGCTGGAAGAGGCGCTGGAGCTGGTCCGTGAAGTCGAGAATCCGGTCACGCTGGGGCAGGTCGGATTCCTCCTGGAGCAACTCGGCCGTTGGGCGGAGGCCGAGGAGTGGTTGCGGCGGGCGCTGAACGACGATCCCGGCTACGTCACCCGCCACATGCAGCTGGCGCTGTACTCACACACGTCCATGTC
The DNA here is from genome assembly GCF_042736975.1 of Streptomyces sp. NPDC059989. Taxonomy (NCBI): domain Bacteria; kingdom Bacillati; phylum Actinomycetota; class Actinomycetes; order Kitasatosporales; family Streptomycetaceae; genus Streptomyces; species Streptomyces sp. NPDC059989. The sequence continues at coordinate 119,729 of NZ_JBHWUO010000007.1, read as the reverse complement.
GGCGGACCTGCACCACATGCTCGGCCGCGTGCTCCAGCGGCAGGGCAAGGCTCATGAGGCGAAACTGCACTACCACCTGGCCAAGCGGTCCGACCCGACGGTGGAGCTCGACCCTCTGCATGTGGAGATCATGAGTGCCGGGGATCTGGAGGACCATCCGGACTACGACCGGGCGCCGGCACAGCCGCCCGGCGGTGCCACCGAGTTCTTCGAGTACCTTCTGTCGCTGGGCTCGCCGGAGGAGATCCGGCAGGCCTGGACGCACGCGCCCCTCGACGACGCCGGCCAGATGATCGCGCTCGTCGCCGAGAACCTCCAACGACAGGGGAAGTTCCTCCTGGCGGCTCGGCTCCGGGTGATCCTGGACATCGCGCTGGACGATCCCGACGTCGGCGACGCCGGCTGGGAGACGCAAGGAGCCGCGCACGTCCAGCGGCTGCTCGACCTCTCGGAGATGCGGCAGGACCAATCGGTGGGAGCCGCGGAGGCGGCCCTCCTCGCGGGCGGGATCCCGGTCCCTGCGGGGGACGTGGAAAGGCTGCTCCAACTGGTCTGGCGGTTCATCCGCAATGACGCCGGCACCGGCCTGGTGATCGCGGAGACGGTGCGTCCGGCGCTCGCCGCCGTCGGACGGGAGGCGCACGCCGCGCTGCTCGTCGGCCGCGCGCAGTTCGGGACCGGACGCCTCGGGGCCGCCGCCGATACGCTCGGCGCGGCCGTGGAGGAACTGGCGGACGGCGATCCCTGGCTCGCCGACGGCCTCGTCTCACTCGTGGTCGTCCACCAGAGGCTCGGCCGGCACGCGGAGGCGGCCGCGGTCGAGCGGCGCCTGGATTCCATCCCGGTCGAGGAGTCCGACACCGCCGACCTGGGCGGCATCCTGGACCGGGCAGAGCGGCTCATCGAGGACGAGCGCACGGACGAGGCGCTGGCCCTGCTGCGTGAACTCGTCCCCGCCGCCCACAGCACCTCGGCCATCAGGAAATGGGTGCTGATCGGCAACGCGCACGCCTCCCGCGGCGAACTCGCACAGGTCTCCGAGGCGTGGCGGACGGCGCTGTTCCTCGCGCGGTACTCCAGCGGCCTGGCCGATCAGTGGCCGATCCTCATGGGCCTGGGCCGCATCAGCATGGCCACCGGGGACCGTACGGCGGCCCGCGAGTTCTACGAGTCCGCTCTGGAGCAGGCCCGGCACGACCCGGAGCGTGAAGGCCTGGCGCTGCTCCAGCTCGGCATCCTCGGGGTCGAGGACGATCCCGAAACGGCGGTGGCCGCCGTCACCCGCAGCCTCGATCTGTTGGGGGGCGAGAACCCGGCCGAGAGGCGGGACGACCACGCCAACGACCGGGCGGGCGACCACGGCGACCGGGCCGGCACCCGGCCGGCCGAGGAGCCCGCGCCGCGCACGGCGTCCGTTTGGCGGCGCCTGCGGTATCGGAGGCAGCGCCGCAGGGACAGGGAATCGGCCGCGGCACTGGCCGAGGTGGAACGGGTAGGCCGCCTCCTCCCCGTGGACGAAGCCGACCGCGCCCGCTCACCCGGCCTGGTGATCGCCGCGGACATCCTCGACTTCCTGGAGAACGTCGACCGGCTCCTGCCGCTCATCCTCCCCCCGGGCCGGCGGGCGTTGGCGGCACTCGTCGCCGCCGATCTCGCCGATTACGTCGGCGATCTCCCGCTCGCCATCGACCTGGCCGGGCGCGCCCTGCACATCGCGACCAGCGGCAAGTTTCGCGAGCTGGACGCCGAGCGGCTCGCCAGCGTCTGCCTCGGCCGGCTCGTGCGACTCGACGGGGACTTCGAAGCCGCGCGCGGCCACTTCGAGCGCGGCGCGGCCTGTGCCCGAGCGCTCCACGACATCGACGGCGAGGCTGATGCCCGAGGCCGACTGGCCGTCACCCTACGCCTGCTCGACCTCCCCGATCTGGCCCTGGAGCACTACACGTTCGTGATCGACGTCGCCGAGAGGCGAGCGGACCACACCACCGCCGCGCTCAATCGGCTCAACATGGCCCAGTCCCTCATCCTGCTCGCCCGACCGGAGGCGGCCACCCCGGTGATGGAGCAGGCCATCCGCGGCTTCGTCGGCCAAGGCCTGGACGAGCTCGCGGACTTCGCCCTGCGGGTGCTCGCGGTACGGCTGCGCGATCAGACGCCCTCCGACGACATCCGGGCAGCACTCACCGCGCTCGGTACCACGGTGACCTCGGAGTTCGCCGGCAACGCGTGGACCTTCGAGCATCTCCACCTGGCGATGTCGCTCGCCGAGGGCGGTGAGCACCAGTTCGCTCGCGACCTCCTGTCGGCCATGGCCGCAGGCCTGGAACGGGCGGGCAACCCGGAGATCACCGTCGTGGGACAGGTCGAGGCCGCCCGCATTCTCGCCGGGACCTTCCCTGCGGACGCCTGGGACCTGGCGCAACGGGCGCTCACCGCGGCGCTGAACCGCACGTCCCAGCCCCGGCTGGCCACGGACTGCCGCATGGTCCAGCTCGACATGGCCTTGGCCCAGAACTGGGACGATCGGGCCGACGCGCTCATCCCGGTACTGCTCGCCGACTGGCGGGACCTGCGCCGCAAGCTGTCGGCGGACGTGATGCGGATCGCGCTGGCCGACCATATGACCGTGCACCTGCGCGTGGCGGTCGCCCGTCTCCTCCAGCGGGGCGAAACCGCCCGGGCCTTCGAGCTCTGGGACGCGCTCCAGGCCCCGGCGTTCAGCGACCTGCTGCCCCCGGACCATCCGGAAGCCCGACGCGCGATCGATGCCGAAGGGGTCGACGGCGTACTGGCCCTCGGCGAGATCGAAGGGGAGATCGTCGGCTTCGTCCACCGGCGGCCGTTCGAGGAAGAGCCCGTCGCCGTTCCGACCGGCATGTCCGCCGTCGATCTGCAGGCGCTGCTGGGCGTCTTCCGCCGTGAGGTCCACCTCTTCCACGGGCATGGATCCCGGTCGTGGATCCGGCTGTCCCAGCCGCTCCTCGCCGCCGTCGGGCCGCACCTCCCGGACGAGGGGACGCTGCTCGTGGTACTGGACGCGGATGTGCAGGAACTGCCCGTCCACGCCGTTCCACTGCCCGGCGGCGGGACCCTCGCGAGCCGGTTCAACGTGGTGCACGCACCGAACCTCACCGGATTCACGGCACTGCGCGGGCGAGCACGAGCCCACCCGGAGGGCGCGTGGCCGAGCCTGTTGACCGTAGGCGTGGCCTTCCCCGACGAGGCTCGCGCCCTGGCGATCGCGCACGGCGGGCTCTGCCTGTCCGGTCGCACACTGCCCAAGGAGAGGATCCACCGGGCGATGGCCGACGCCGACGTCGTGCACTTCGCCTGCCACGGCTTCTTCGACGTCGAACGGCCACTCGACTCGGGGTTGCTGCTGACATCGGGGCCCGGTGTGCCCGACCGTCACGGGGTCCTGTCGCTACGGGACTTCGCCAGTCGGCGGATCACCACGCAGCTCATCGTGCTCAGCGCCTGCGAGACGGGCCTCGGCCGTCCCTCGCCCACCGACTACCTCGGTCTGGCGCGCGGGCTGCTGGCAGCGGGCGCGGCGGCCGTCCTGGTCTCCCTGTGGAAGATCGACGACTTGGCCACCCAACGGTTCATGCTCGACTTCTACCGCGAACTGTGGCGCGCGGCAGACAACGGACACCTCGAACCGGCAGGCGCGCTCAGCCGCACCCAACGCAAGTGGGCAAGGACGCGGCCCGCACAGGAGTGGGCGGCGTTCCGCTTGGTGGGCCGCCCGGAGCTGTTCGACGGAAGGAAGGCATGAACGGCGAAGAGATCGTCCTGGAACCGATCGACCAGGCAGCCCTGCGCTCGGGCGAGGGCACGGCCATCTGGGAGACCGTCCGCGGCAAGCGCAACCGCATCTCCATCGGCCACGCGCCCCTCGCGGACCCAGCCGGACGCCTTGACCCCGCGACGGCGACCGCCCTCGAGCGCGCCTACCCGCCGCCGGCGCACACGCTGTCCCTCCTCCCCCTGTCCCTCACTCTGCTCCCGGACCGCCACTGCCGTTTCGTCTCCGCCGACCTCGTCCTGACGGCAGAGGAAGGCCCGGAGGAAGGCCCGGAGGACAACCTGGCAGAAGCCGCGCAGGGAGACCTGCGGGAAGCGCTCTTCGTCCGCCTGGAGCCGTCCGAACGCATCCACACGATCGATGTGACCAGGGCGAAGGCGACGCTCGGCGCTTCCCTCTCCGATCCCCTGTTCTCCGTGGTGAGCGCCGAACTGACCCCCCGCACGGAGGAGTCCAGGCTCACCAGGACCGAGGTGTCACTGGAGAGCTTCGGGACCGGCACCCCCGAGGCGGGCTGGCGTCTGACCGCGACCAGCTCCCGCGAGCTACCGCTGACCACCGACGGCCTGCTGGCGGTCCTGGCACGCCCCCGGACCCACTCCGGCGGCGTCCGGCTCAACGTGGTCGCCGAGATCGAAATCCACACGCCCGGCGACCGCTGGCTCACCTGGATCTTCAAACGCAGCTCCCCGCCGTCCGTCACCCGGACCATCACACTGGGCTGACCACCGCCTCACTTCGGCCCCCGCACTCGCGTGGCCGGCCGCGCGGGCTGCCCGTCGTTCAGGCATCTACGCTTGTGCCCCATCAGGTCGTCGAGACGGATGACCGGTCGCGGAACGGAGCATGTGGTGCCAGCGGGCCAAGCGGGGCAAGAGAACGACGGAGAGCTGGTCGGCAAGGTACTCGGGGGGCGCTACCGGGTGACCTCCGTGGTCGGCCGCGGCGGCATGGGTGTGGTCGCACGAGCCGTCGACGAACTGCTGGCCCGGGAGGTCGCCGTCAAGGTCCTGCGGGCCTACACCGACGCGAGCGAGTCCGAACTGGCCGACCTGCGCAATCGGATGGAACGCGAGGCGCAGGCCGCCGCCCGCATCCGGCACAGCGGGGTGGTCACCGTGCACGACGTGACCCAGGAGCGGGGCCTGCCGGTCATCGTCATGGAACTCGTCGACGGACCCTCGCTCGACGATGTGGTGGCGCAGCGCGGCGCGCTCGACCCGTACGAGGCCGCCGCGATCGGCGCCAAGCTGATGGACGCGCTCGACGCCGCGCACCGGGCGGGCGTCCTGCACCGGGACGTGAAGCCGGGAAACGTGCTGCTGGAGCGGGGCGGCCGGGTCGTGCTCACCGACTTCGGCATCGCCACCATGGAGGCTTCCGGCGACGAGGCCATGGCCAAGCTGACCCGCAGCGGTGAGCTGGTCGGCTCGCTCGACTACCTGCCGCCGGAGCGCGCGCAGGGCAGGGAGCCCGGCCCCGCCTCGGACATCTGGTCGCTCGGGATGACCCTGTACGCGGCGGTGGAGGGCGTATCGCCGTTCCGCCGCACTTCGGTGTGGTCCACGCTGGCCGCGATCGTCGCCGAACCGCTGCCCGAGCCCAGGCGGGCGGGGCCCCTCGCCCCCGTGCTGCTGGCGCTGATGGCGAAGGAGCCGGAGCGCCGGCCCACCGCCGATCAGGCCCGCGCGATGCTGGAGCGGGTGGCGGCGGGCGGGGCCGGCGCGCAGCCCGTGCAGCCGGTTCCCGTCGCCGGGGTACCGACCCCGACGGCGCCGTCCGTCGTCGTGGGGCCGCCGGTCGGCTTCGGGCCGCCGCCCGTCGTCGGTGGCGGCGTGGGCGCCGTATCGTTTCCGCAGCCCCATGTCCCGAATCCCGACAACGGATTCCCCCAGCTGGGCCAGCCGCCGACCGCCGCAGGGAACCCCGAGGTCGCGGACCGGGCGCGCCGCCGCAGCCGTATCGCGATAACCGTGGCGGCCGTCGCCGTTCTCGCCGCCGGCGGTGTCGCCTACGCCGTGACCACGGGGGGCGGCGGCGAGGTGCAGGCTGTGGCGCCGACGCCGTCGGTGTCCGGCAGCGACTCCCCGCCCGCCGACGGCCGGCCGGGCGCCGCGGACAGCCCGGGGCCTTCTCCCTCCGGCTCCGGGCCCAAGGCCAAGCCGTCCGCCTCCGCCTCCGCTTCGAAGAAGCCCGGCACGGCACCGCCCTCCGCGACGGCGTCCTCGCCCACCCCGGCCCAGCCGAGCTCCGTACCGACGGGCTGCGCCGGCTGGACCCACAAGGACCCGAAGCCGGGCACCTACGGCTACATTTCCGGCGACCACCACCTGCTGGCCGCGCCGTACCAGCAATGCCCCGCCGGTGCCCTGGTCAAGGACGGCACGAAGCTCTGGTACCACTGCTACACCGTCAACTCGTACGGCAACCAGTGGACGTACGTGCGCGTGGACGGCACGAACGCCACCGGGTGGCTGTACAACCGCGATCTCACCGGCCAGAAGGGCTCGTCCCCCGCGTGTTGACCTCCGGCCCCCACCCGCCTCACGCTGTGGGTTCGAGCGGCCCTCCGCATGGCCCTCGGCACGCGGAGCGCCGGGGCACTCTCGCTGTCCGCCTCCGGCTCACCTCGCGCGGAGCAACACCACCCCTGGAGGGGCATCATCGGTACATTCACCCCTGACCGGCCCACCCAGCCCGCACGGCCCCGCCGGGCGACCGGAATCGGCAGGGTGCTGCTGGGCGGCGTGGGGGGTGTCCTGCTGACCGTCGCACTCCTGACAGTTCTGTGGTGGCCACAGAGCGAGGTGACGTACCGCAGCAGTGCTCCCTCATCCGTGGCCTATGCCGACGAGTCGCCGCACTTCCTGACGCTGGTGCACGAACACAACCTGTCCGGGCGACACTCCTACAAGATGGTGATCGGCAGGTACTCCGGCGTGTCCTACGGACACTGGGTGGACATCGACACCACCCTGGGCGCGAAGGGCATCGAATCCACCGCGTGGACGGAGGCCGGAGTAACTGTCCGCTTCCCGACCGGTCACGAGGTGTTCGTCCCAGCTCGCTTCTTCATGTTCGGCAGGTGACCCCGAGAGGTCTCGACGAACCGCGTTTCTCCGAACAGCGACCTTGACTGCACAAGTCGCCCCTTCCCGCGGTGCGGTTGTGCGAGTCGCCCGGCAGGGGACGCGGCGGACCGGCTCTTCGGGGCATCCGCCGGCCGGAAGCAGCGCGGCGCCGCGGCTGTGCCGCGGGTTCGGGATATCTGTGGTGGCAGGTGGCGGTCGGCCATGACCGTAACCGTCCGTGTCTGGAAAGGCAGGAGCCCGGTGACCGTCCAGCCCGTTCCCGAGGGATATCCGCGCGTCACGCCGTACCTCTGCATCGATGGAGCCGCAGCCGCCATCGACTTCTACGTCTCCGTGCTCGGCGCCCGCGAGCGGATGAGGATGCCCGCGCCCGGCGGCAGGATCGGGCACGCCGAGCTGGAGCTCGGGAACTCGGTCGTCATGCTCGCGGACGAGTACCCGGACATCGGGTTCCGCTCACCGAAGGCGGTGGGCGGCACGCCCGTCACCCTGCACGTGTACGTCGAAGACGTCGACGCCGTCTTCGCCGAGGCCCTCGCCCGGGGGGCCACACAGCTCAGGCCGGTCAAGAACGAGTTCTACGGTGACCGCACCGGGCAGTTCGAGGACCCCTTCGGCCACCGCTGGAACGTCGCCACGCACATCGAGGACGTTTCGCCGGAGGAGATGGAGAAGCGGTCCGAGGACGCGATGCGGTCCATGGAGTCCACCTCAGACGGTGGGTGAGGCTCCGTCGGCGGCCAGCGCCGCTGGGCGCAGGCCGCCGACGGGTCCACGAACACGCGGGATGGCGGGCGGGCAGGTCAGGCGACCAGGTTCCACTTCTGGTTCGCGTTCCCCGTGCACCACCATAGAAGAACGGGCGTCGCGTCCGCCGAGCTGTGGTCGCGTACGTCCACGCACTTGTCGGCCGGGATGTTCACCAGGTCGCGGGTGACCGCGTTGTAGTTGAACCTCTGCGCCCCGGTGCCGTTGCACTCCCACAGTTGGACCTTGGCGCCCGGCTCCGTCGAACCGCCGTTCACGTCGAGGCATTTGCCCAGCGCCCGGATCGTGCCGTCGCCCGGCAGGGTCCAGCGTTGGGCCGGCGTGCCGTTGCAGGCGTAGAGCTGGACCTGGGTGCCGTTGGCGGTCTGGGACCCGGCCACGTCCAGGCACTTGCCGGCCAGGCCGACGAAGGCCCCGGTGGTGCCGCCTGCGCCGCCCGGGGTGGTGACGCGGACGTAGTCGACGACCAGGCTGTTGGGGAACGGGGTCGAGCCGTCCGGGTTGCCCGGCCAGTCGCCGCCCACGGCGAGGTTGAGGATGAGGAAGAACGGCTTGTCGAACGCCCACGGGCGGTCACCGAGGTCGGCCGGGGTCCTGCGCTGATAGACCTGACCGTCCACGGACCAGGTGATCGAGCCGGGCTCCCAGTCGACGGCGAAGGTGTGGAAGTCGTCGGCGAAGACCCGGCCGCCGGGGAGGGTGTACGCGGCGCCGATACCGCCGGCACCCGAGTAGCCGGGGCCGTGGATGGTCCCATGGACGGTGGAGGGTTCGTAGCCGACGTTCTCCATGACGTCGATCTCGCCGCTGTTCGGCCAGCCGACCTGGCCGATGTCGTGGCCGAGCATCCAGAACGCCGGCCACATGCCCTGCCCGCGCGGCACCTTCATCCTGGCCTCGACGTGCCCGTACGTCTGGGTGAAGCGGCCGGCGGTGTTCAGTCGGGCCGATGTGTACTCGCAGCGGCCGTACCAGCACTGGTAGTTGCCCGGATTCTCGCGTCGGGCAGTGATCACCAGGTTGCCCTGGCCGTCCAGCGCGGCGTTGGCGGCACCGGCCGTGTACCACTGGCGCTCGTGGTTGTTGACGTTGTCGCCGGTCTCGATCTGCCATCTGCCCGGGTCCACCGACGCCCCGGCCGGGCCGTCGAAGGTGTCCTCGAAGGTGACGGCCGAAGCCATGGCGGCCGAAGTGGCGGCGGGCGGCGATCCGGGCGCCTCGGCGGCGGTGGCGGGCCCCCAGCCGAGGACTGCGGTCAGGGCGGCCGTGGCGAGGGCCGCCAGGCGTAAGCCTCGGATACGGGTGGGGGGCGACGTGGGGGGCATGGGGCCTCTCTTCACCTTGTGGTCCAGACCTGACCTGGGGGGAGTGAAACCTTCCGGACATGCCCCTGTCAAGAGTCTGAGAGCGCTCTCGTGCCTCGACGGGGGGCTGTACGGCGGGTGTGCAGCGGGCCCGGCGGGAAAGCGTCCCAGGTCGGGCGGTTCAGACGCGTTGGGCGCGGTGGAGGAGGGTGTGGAGTCCGTGGGGTCGCAGGGCGGCTCGGGCCGCGTTCGCGCCCGGGGCGCCGTGGACGCCGCCGCCGGGGTGGGCGGCCGCGGAGGCGAGGTAGAGGCGCTTGACGGGCGTCTCGGGCCTGCCGGTGCCGGGGGTGGGGCGGAAGATCGCCTGTTGGTGGAGGGCGGCGGTGCCGTTGTTGATCGCTCCGTTGTGGAGGTTCTCGTTCATGGCCTGGAGGGTGGTGGGGGCCAGGATGCGACGGGCGCCGATCAGCGCACGGAAACCGGGTGCGAACCGTTCCACCTGCGCTTCGATGCGGTCGGCCAATGCTTCCTGCTCGCGGGCGTCCCAGCGGCCGGTGATGCGGTCGGGGCCGGCGTCGGAGGTGATGTGCTGCGGGAGGTGGGTGTAGGCCCACGCCGATTCCGTGCCGGCCGGTGAGCGGCTGGGATCCGCCGTGGTCATCTGGCCGAACAGGGCGAACGGCTCGTCGGGAACCTGTCCCATGGCGATCTGCGAGGCGAACCGGGTCAGGCCGTCGATGCCGTCGGCCACGTGGACCGTCCCCGCTCCGGCGGCCTGCGGCGCCGTCCACGGCACCGGGCCGGTCAGCGCCCAGTCGACCTTGAAGGTCGCGAAGTCCCACTGGAAGCGTTCCAGGTCCCGCAGCAGGCGGGCCGGAAGGTGCTCCTCGCCGACGAGGTCCCGGTACAGGGCCGGTGCCGACGTGTCGGCGAGGATGGCCCGGCGCGCGTCGACCGTCTCCCCGCCCTCGGTCCTGACCCCGACCGCCGCGCCACCGCGTACGACGACGGAGGCAACGCGTTCCCCGCAGCGCAGAACGCCTCCGCGGCGCTGGAGGCGCCTCACGAGCGCCGCGGTCAGGGCACCGGCCCCTCCGACGGGTACCGGAAAGCCGTGGCTCTGGCCGAGCATCGACATCAGCCAGCCGAAGCCGCCGCTGCCGACGGCCTCGGGGGCCAGGTCGGCGTGGAGGGCGTTGCCGGCCATCAGGAGCCGGCCGCCCTCTCCGGCGAACTCCTCCTCGCCGAAGCGGCGCACCGGCAGGGCGAGGTTCCGGGCCAGCCGGAGTCCGCCCGCGGCCCGCAGCTTCGCCGCGAGCCGGAGGCCGGACCGGACCGGGGGGAATGGGGTGAACAGTGCTTGGACCAGGTCAGGACCGACACGGCTCCAGACCCGGTACATGTCCCGCCAGGCGTCCCCGTCGGGCGCCGCGAATCCTGCCAACCCGGCCGCGGTCCCTTCCACGCGACGCTCCAGCACCGCGCACCTGCCGTCCCTCAACGGATGGGCCAGGACGGACGGGGCATGGCTCCAGCGCAGGCCTTCGGCGGCGAGGTCGAGGCGGGCGAGGACCGGGGAGGCGGCGGCCAAGGGGTAGAAGGCGCTGAAGAGATCGGAGACGTAGTCAGGGTGAACACCGCGGTCGCTGCGTACCGCGCCACCGGGCTCCGGCTGTGCCTCCAGGACTTCCACGCTCCAGCCGGCGTCGACCAGCAGGTTCGCGGCCACCAGCCCGTTCGGGCCCGCGCCGATCACCACCGCGTCAGGCATGGCGGGCCCCTGCCCCTGCCCCTGCGTGCTCCTGCTCCACGATCCTGGCCAGGCGGGCCAGCATCCCTCGATGCCGGAGCTGGAGCAGGGCTTCGATGGCGGGGTTGTGCAGGGCGCCGCCCAAGCCGCGCAATGGGTGCTCGTCACAGACGACCAGCGTGTCCTCGCCCCACGGCCGCAGCTGGAGGAAGATCCTCGCGGTGCCCAGAGCCCTGAGCGACGCCTCCAGTTCCAGCTCCCTGCCCGGCTCCCGGTGGCGTACGGTCGTCACCCCTTCTGCCGCCCAGGGCCCCAGCCGCACGGTGTAACGGAGCCGGGAGCCGACCTCGGGCCAAGCCTGATCGAGCGGTGAGGACTCGGACGGGCCCACCACCCATTCCCCGTACAGGGTCGGATCGGCAAGCACCGCCCACACGGCGTGCGGGGGCCGGTGAATCAGCTGGTTTCGGACGGCCATGAGAGAAGTCCTTCTGCCGGAACGGAGAGCGTGCCGGGACCACCGCGGATCAGCGGGCGAGGCCCATCATGTGCCGGAGCTCAGCTCGGACCTGGAAGCACCGGGCGTGCGAAACGGAGCGCGCACGGGTGCAAGCGCCTCTACCGCTGGTCCTGCCATCGTCCCACCGTTCGCCCAAGTGGTCGCGTCGGCTCCGGAACCGCCGTATCAGCAGCGGGACTGGCGTGACGTAGCCGACGTGCCGATGCCGTTGGCGGGGCCCGCCCCTCACGGCCCCGGCAAGGGCGAATGCAACGCACTGCACCCCCGATCCCAGGCCTCGAGGATGTGGATCGCGAGGCGGTCCTCCAGCAGGACGGTAGCCGCGCAGCCGAAGGCAACGTCCGCCTCGAGGCCCGGCTCGTCGGCCAGCAGGCCTGCGATGACCTCGTGGCGTACGACCTGTTCGTGAACGGCGTCGGCCTCCACGTGTTCGGCGTAGAAGTGCTCGGCGGCAGGCCCCGCTCCGACGCGCCGCATGGCCTTGGCCATGCGCCTGGACCCCGGCGAGGAGGTGACCTCCACGCACGCGAAGTGGCCTACGAGAGCGCCGCGCAGGGCACGGTGGAGCCCGAAGAGGGACATCAGGTTCACGGTTGCCAGCAAAGGCGCCGGCGCGCAGTCCAGGTACCGGCCGTAGGCGGCATCCAACTCCAGGTCGGCCATGAGGTCCGCGAAGAGCCGTGCGTGGATGCGCTCGGCCCGGCCGGCGCCGAACTCGTCGTACTCGATGGCGACCATGGCGGCCTTGGCCCGCCCGGTGAGCCGGGGGATGACCCAGGCGTGCGGGTCCGCCTCCTTGAGGTGGTAAAGGGAGCGCAGGGCTGCGTACTCGCGCAACTGCCAGCGCCGGCCCTCGGTTTCGAGGAGGCGGCTCACGCCGCCCGAGGGGTCGGCGGGCTCGACGAGGAGCGGGGCGAAGGCCTCCTCGACCGATCGGGGAGCGTCGGGCAGCTCGGTGCGCAGGGCGTGGAGGAAGCGGGTCTCCAGCGACTGGCGCAGCCGCAGCAGGTCCGGGTCCCATTCCCGCTCGTCGTCCACGCCGTCGAAGCCGCGGTAGTGCAGCTCGTACAGCAGGTACAGCGCGAGCTGGAGGTCCTCACCCCACGGGTCTGCCTTCAGCACGGCAGCCGCAGCGTACACCGGCGGGCCGCCGTGTCTCAGGGCCGCCGCCACGGCGCCGGACAGCTCGCCCCGCCCCTCGACCAGGCGGGGGCCGGCGGTTGCCGTCGCGCTCGGGCCGGCCGGGGTCATCGGGCTTTCCTGTCTTCGGGCGGCGAGTCGGCTCGCTCACGACGGCGGTGGCTGGTGTCGCACCAGGGGTAGGTGCGGCTTCGGCGGCAGGTGCACACCGCGACCATGAAGCGGTCGGACCGGGCGACCGTCCCGTCGTCCAGGACGATCTCGACCGGGCCCTCCACCAGGACCGGGCCCTGGGGGTCCACGGACATCCGGCGGGCGTCCGCCCGTAGGGAGGTCCGGGCCTGGGCGCTGTCAGAGGGACTGGGCACGGATGATCACCAGCTCTTCCCACTCCTCGGCTTCGGCGGCCAGACCCTGTTGCTCCAGCCAGGCCCGTCGCGAACGCAGGACCGGGCCCCACGGCACCGAGGCCCTCGCGGTGACCCCTGCGGCCAGCCCCGCTCCGGTCAGGCGGTCGAGCGTCTCCTCGGCCCCACACATCCCCGAGTGCACCATGAGCAGGACACCCCCACGACGCAGCAGGGCCGGGGCTCTCGCGCAGATCCGGTCGATGACCGCGCGCCCGTCGGGGCCGGCGTCCCAGGCACGCTCCGGCCCGTGCGACGGGAGCCGGTCGCCAGGGGCGGGGACGTATGGCGGATTCGCGACGACCAGGTCGAAACGGCGCCCCGCGGTGCGTGCCGCGAAGTCGCCGTGCAGGACGCGCACGGGCAGTCGCAGACGCAGGGCGTTCAGCCGCGCCGTGACCACAGCGGGCCAGGAGACGTCGACCGCCGTGACCCGGGCTCCCCTGCCCGCGGCGCGCAGGGCCAGCGCACCGGTGCCCGTACCGATCTCCAGCGCGTCGGTCCGCGGCCCGAGCTCCTCATGGGCGAGTGCCTCCCCGAGGAGAAGGGTGTCCGACTGTGGCTGGTAGACGCCCGGCAGGGACATCAGCGGGGCTGGCAGCGCGGGCAAGGACAGAGTCGTACCGGGCAACGGGCACCTCCGGATTCGAATGCGGCCCGCGGAGCGGACCGCTGCAATTGCCGACATCCAGCGACTGCCCTCGACGAAGGGGCCCAGTCAAATTCTCGTCGATCTTCAGAGGATCAGACAATATCGAACCTCTCGGTTCCCCAGCGGCCGCATTCCGTCCCCACCGGCAAACATGGGGAAAAGCGCTCCTTGACCCTTCGGCAGAATTTCGGCAGGAATATGACTTGCACCTGCCGCTCCATCGGGCGCATGCGGAGTCTCCCCTTTTGCGATGCGCACACCGTTGTCGCGATCACTGCTCCATGCGGTGGCGGTCCTGCTCGCTCCAGGCGCGGGTTTCTCGGGGCTGGACATACGGTTCCTCGTCCTCGGGCAGGCCGCCGGCGATCGCCCGCTGGCGGGCCAGCTCCGCGTCGAACTCCAACCCGAGGAGGATCGCGAGATTGGTGATCCACAGCCAGACCAGGAAGACGATCACACCGGCGACCGTGCCGTACGTCTTGTTGTAAGAAGCGAAGTGCGCGACGTAAAAGGCGAAGCCGGCCGAGGCGATCATCCAGATCACCAGGGCCAGGACACTGCCCGGCGTCACCCACCTGAATCCGCGGCCCTTGGCGTTCGGCGCCGCCCAGTACAGGAGCGCGATCATGATCGTGACGAGGAACACCAGGACCGGCCATTTCGCGATCGACCACACCGTCAGGGCGCTGTCGCCGATCCCCAGGGCGGTCCCCGCCTGCCGTGCCAGGCCACCGGTGAAGACGACGATCAGCGCGCCGGCGCAGGCGAGGACCATCAGCGCGACGGTGAGCGCCAGGCGCAGCGGCAGCACTTGCCACACCGGTCGGCCTTCGGGCATGTCGTAGACGGCGTTCGCCGAGCGGATGAACGCGGCCACGTAGCCGGAGGCGGACCACAGCGCCACGACGAGACCCACGATCGCCATCAGCGACCCGACGCCGCTGTGGCCCTGCAGCTGCTCGACCGCGTCTCTGATCACGTCCCGGGCGGAGCCGGGAGTCAGCTGCTGCAGGTTGTGCAACAGCCGCTCGGTCGTCGACTCACCGGCCAGGCCCAGCAGGGAGACGAGAACCAGGAGGGCGGGGAAGAGCGCCAGCACCCCGTAGTAGGTCAGGGCCGCGGCGCGGTCGGCCAGCTCGTCGTTCCGGAACTCCTTGACCGTGCCGCGCAGTACCGCCCTCCAGGAGCGCGCCGGCAGGTCCGAGGGCTGATCCGGGGCCCGCTCCTCGACCAGCCCGCTCGGGCCGGCCGCGGCGTTCCGCTCGGCATCGGCGCGTTCACGGTCGCTGCCCTGGCCCCGGTTCGGTGAGGGTGTCATACCCAGCGGCTTTCCACCCCGGCGCCACTCATGCCGGTACGGCACTCGGAAGCTCATTCCCTCGTGCGAGGCGCGTCTCGCGGATCCGGATTTCCCAAGCCAGCCATTGCGGCGGAAGGAGCGATAGAGGAAGCCTGACGCCATCGCCATGAGGCCTAGCGCGAAGAGATAGCCGTAGCTCCAGCCGAGCTCCGGCATGTGCTCGAAATTCATTCCGTAGACACCGGCGACCATGGTGGGGATCGCGAAGATCGCGGCCCAGGCGGAGATGCGCCGCATGTCGTCGTTCTGCCAGGTGCCCACCCGGGCTTGCTGCGCGTCGAGGACCGAGTTGAGCAGTTCGTCGAGCGTCCGCACTTCGGTGTCGGTGCGGTGCAGGTTGTCGGCCACGTCCCGGAAGTAGGGCAGGATCTTCGCCGGACGCTCGCCCTCGGCCAGACCGCTCAGCAGGCCGGGCAGGACCGGGACCAGCGGCTGTACGGCGTCACGGAACTCGCGTACCTCCCGTTTCAGGGAGTAGATGTCCTCGGTGTGGTCGATGCGGGAGGACGAGAAGACGCGGTCCTCCAGCCGGTCGAGCGTGGCGCGCACCGTCTCGGCGGCCTCGCTGTAGGCGTCGACGACGACGTCGAGGACGGCATGCAGAACCGACAACGGGCCAAAGCGCAGCATGGACGGCTCTACTTCCAGCCTGCGGGCTGCTTCGGCTGCGGGATCCACCTCGCCATGACGGACAGTGAGTACGTAGCGGGGCCCGACGAAGAGCATCAACTCGCCGGTCTCCACCGCCGCTTCCTCCTCGACGTACCAGAGAGTTTTCAGCGCGACGGCCAGCACGTCGCCGAAGCGCTCTCTCTTCGGCCGCTGGCGCGCTTGAACGGCGTCCTCGACGGCCAGGGGGTGCAGGCCCAGCTCCTCGGCCAACTGCACGAGCTCCCTTTCGGCCGGGTCGACCAGACGCACCCAGCCGAACTCGCCGTCGCCCAGCCCGCGCAGCCGCTTCAGCACCAGTCGGCAGGCCTCGTCTTCAAGTCCGCACTCGACCGTCTCCGACCGGCCCGACCGCTCCTCGTACACCACGCATTCCATACGCCGCGCATGCTTCGGAACCTCGATTTCATGCGCACCCGCGGGCTGCTCGCACGCATGTTCCAGCCACCGTTTCTCGGCTGCAAGTGGGTACGCGGACCGGATGACACTGCCAGAGGAACTCTTGTCCGAATCCGCGGTGCGGGAGGCCATCGGGTGGCTCGTCCATGCCATCGAGGCGGCCGGCGCTCTGGTCATCTTCGCGGAGGCCGTGTGGGCGGTCGCGCGATTCGCCACGACCGGAATCCGCAGGCGATCGCTCATCAGCGAGTTCAACCAGATCCGACTCAGCCTGGGCCGCTTCCTCATCCTCGGCCTGGAATTCCAGCTCGCGGGCGACGTCCTGCGCACGGCGGCCGCGCCCAGCTTCACAGAGATCGGGCAGCTGGCAGCCATCGCCGCCATCCGCACCATCCTGAACTTCTTCCTCACCCGGGAGATCGCGCAGCAGCCGGCGGGATATCGGACCAGGACGCAGGGGCACGCTGCCGCGGCTTCCGCATCGTCTCGGACTGAGCCAAAAAGGATGAGCCGCATCGCTTGCGACATCAAAGAGAGGTGCGCGGGTAGCCGGACTGCATGGATCCCAACCATCACACCCCGCTCCGCGCTGTCGCGCTCGTCTGCACCCTCTTCCCCTCCCCCGCTCCCTCGAGTTCTCAGCTGCTGGCCGAGCAGACCATGGCCGCCCTCGCCGAGCACGGCGTCACCGGGAAGACCATCCGGATCGCCGACCACGAAGTGAAGTCCGGTGTGAAGACCGACATGGGCGACGGAGACGCCTGGCCGGAGATCCGGGACACGGTCCTGGGCTGCGACATCCTGATCGTCTCCACGCCCATCTGGCTGGGCCACCCGTCGAGCATCGCCCAGCGGGTCCTGGAGCGGCTGGACGCGGAGATCTCCGAGACCGACGACGAGGGCCGCATGCTCACCTACGGCAAGGTCGCCGCGGTGTGTGTCGTGGGCAACGAGGACGGCGCGCACAAGGTCGCCGCCGACCTCTTCCAGGGCCTGAACGACGTCGGCTTCTCCCTCGCCCCGAACGCCGTCACCTACTGGGTCGGCGAAGCCATGCAGGGCACCGACTACCAGGACCTCGACAAGACCCCCGCCAAGACCGCCGCCACCGCGGCCACTCTCGCCGCGAACACGGCCCACCTCGCCCGCCGTCTCAAGGCAGCCCCTTACCCGGCGAGTTGATCCACGGATTCGCTTCTCTTCGTGGGCGCCGAGAGGCGCGCCCGCGACCAGAAGGACCAGAAGTACCCCCGCCCATGAGCCCGACGGAACGAGACATCGCATGGTCGACCACGCCTCGAACTCGACCGAGCAGCTCGTCGCCATCCGCCGCTTGGACGACAACAGCGGTCGATACCGCTCGGCATGGCGGCTGACGACCTGAACCGGCTTGAGCACGACGCGCGTCGACCACCCTGACCGCCGTCGGACTGGCCGGGGTAGCCCGGGCAGCGATGGCTGGCTGGGTGGACTGGGCGGACCTGCCGCCCGAACAGGCCAGGGCCGGCCTGGCACACGCGTTCTCCAACGTCGCTGCAGCGGCCTGCTACACCGCGTCCCTGACGGCGCGGCTCCACGGCCGCTCGGCGAAGGCCCGCATGTGGTCGGCCGTGGCCGTCAGCGGTGCGATGGGTGGGTACGTGGCCCACCGGCAGGCCGTGGGAACGTGCGCGCCCGCCGGCAAGCTCGTCGCCGATGTCTCGCCCGACCCGTGCGGCCTGCTCCTCGTAGACCGTCTCGCGCAGGAGCCTGTCGGCGTCGCCGAGTTCGAAGTCCACGGTCCCGTTCAGCTGTTGGAACCCATAGAGGCGGCCGATTGGACCAAGCGAGATAAGGCAGCGTCTCACCGGACGTGCCGGCCACCGACACACTCCCATCGAAGTGCCATCACGAACTGCCGCGGAAAACGGGCAAGTTCTCATGCCCAGCGGCAGGGATAAGAAACAAATAGGAATCGAATGCATGCCCTGGATGCGGTCGGGCAGATGATGGTTCGGAGGTTGATAACTATGGTTCCCCTGCTTATCGTTCTTCTGCTGGCCCTGATCCTCTTCGGCGCGGGTTTCGCGGTGAAGATTCTCTGGTGGGTGGCCATCGCAGTCCTGATCCTGTGGCTGATCGGATTCGTCGCCCGGCCAAAGGGCGGTAGCGGCCGCTGGTATCGCTGGTAGTCGCACGACATCAGCCCAGTTCAGATAATGCATGGCGGCGGCCGGCCCCCCTCCTCAGGGCGGCCGGCCACCGCCATGTCGTCGCGTCTACAGACCTTGTGAACCCGTAACTGCTAAAAGCGGATTTCAAGGGTACCCGGAGAGCAGCCGGGGCGGTCGCCGTGACGCAGCAGGGAACCTGCTCACCTCCAACGATCGACGACCGCCCCGGTCCGCATTCGATCCGGGTGCGTGGAGCAGTGAAAGCGGGGCAGACGAAGTCCAGGCGGAACGCAGCACATCCGCCGAACACACCGTACGGAACAAGGAGGATCGGCGGAGCATCCTTTCCCCGCCGCCCCCCATTGACCGGAGGAGTTGTTTTCGCGTGACTGAACATGTGTGGAGTTACCAGCCGACCGCGGGCCACCTGGCCGGTACGGACCTGACCGAATACAAGGTCGAGGCGACCGACGGCAGTATCGGCAAGGTCGACAAGCACTCCGACGAGGTCGGTGACGCCTACCTGGTCGTGGACACCGGAGTATGGATCTTCGGCAAGGAAGTCCTGCTGCCGGCGAGCACGGTCGTCAAGGTCGACCCTGAGGAGCGGAAGATCTTCGTCGACCGCACCAAGGAACAGATCAAGAACGCCCCGGAGTTCCACCGGGACAAGCACCTCGACAACGCCGGCTACCGCGAGGAGCTGGGCACGTACTACGGCACCGGCGCCCCCTTCGGTGGCCGCCCCGCCTGATCGCTTTCCCGCCCGATGACGCCGGTCCCGGCACCCTCCCTGGGTGCCGGGACCGGCGTCATCGCGGTCACCGGCAACGGTCTGCACGGACAAGTCATCCACTTCTGCCACGCAACCCGTTGACAGCTCGCGGGGTTGCCGAGACGCACCCCCCACCCCCGTCGGCGCCGAGTCATTCACCGTCAGCCCCGTGTGCCATCGCACGCGCCGCCGCCAGGACGGGCGGCCAGGTCGGGGCGGTTCGGCCGCGAGCTGCGGCCAGGCGTTGCCTCAAGTCACAGGCGGCTTCAGGCTCGGGGAGGGCCAAGCGACATCCGCGGAAATGTAGAGCCTCGACATGATGTACCTTGAACACGTTCAGTTGAACACGTTCAGGGGTGGGTTGTGGTGGAGGAATCTCAGAGGGTGCATGCATGGTCGCTGCGGACGGAAGGGGGCTCGATGCGCACACGCACGGTGATCCGTTCCGCCGTCGCCGCGGCCGCGGCCGGTCTCCTGCTGTCCGGTTGCGGTGCCTCACAGCAGGAGATGTTGGACACGTTCGGACTGCAGCTTCCGGCCTGTGAAACGGAAGACGTGCGCTTCTCCGGTTCCAAGATGTTCGGACCGCAGATGACACTGAGCTTCACCGCGTCGAAGTCCTGTGCGGACGAGTACCTCACGGACCACGGCGTCGAGCTCGCGTACTCCACCTCGTGGCCCTACGGCGAGACCATCCTCGACGGGAAGCGCGTTCCACCGGCCAAGACGCCGTTCCCGGAGGACACCATGGAGGCGCTCGGGCTGAAGCTGACGCCCGGGCGGTCGTACCGCATGCACACGACCTTCACCACGCCCAAGAATCCCACCTTCGATCTGCTCGTCGACGAGCAGGGGGACCGCGTGAGCGTCTATTTGGTGTCCGTGGTCCTCCCCGACTAACGACCTCGTGCATGGTCGGCGTGACAGCGGCCTTGCGGGGTCGTTGTGCTCGCAATGCTTGGGTCCCCTCGGTCGTGGCCCAGCCGGCCACCTGCAGTTGACCGAGTGGCCGGCACGGAGTGATCCGGATGAAGGACTCACCTCTAGTGGCCGCAGTACCTATGATCGGCGTCGTCGAAGGGGGGCCTCGCCGTGCCTGAGTCTCGTATCCAACCGTCCTGGCGGGCGCCGTTGGTCAAGTGGACCCAGCCTGCGCCCGAACGCGCTCCGTATGCCGTTATCGGACGACGGCCGCCTGGACCGGGGCGAGTTGGCGGTCCTGTGCTTCGTCCTGGTCTCAGGCGCGGACGAGCTCCTCACGTCTCCGCTATGGAATCTCTAGGTGTCTGTCACTCAGTCGAGCCCTGGTTGGTGGCAGTGGCTGGATGGACCTGTGCGTCGATCTGGGCCTGGGCAGAGGGTCAACTCCGCGACCGCATCATGCTCGTAGGCCGGTCGGAACCCTGACGAGCTGCGGTTGAGGCAATGTCGGGAGCGTCGGGAGCGCACCGGAGGTTGGGAGTCGTGTGGAGGCAGTAGATCACGTGGAGCTTACGCGGGGGCGGTGTCAGGCCGGGCCTGGTAACGCGCTGGTCGATGACCCACAGCAGGTCACTGCCGTCGGCCTGCTCGGTGTCCAGGCCGAGTTCCTCGGCGAGCTCCCTGCACAGGGCGGAGGTGAGGTCTTCGCCGTGCTCCTCGACATTGCCGCCGGGTGGGGTGTAGCGGATGGAAGCGGCGCGATCACGGTGGATGAGAGCAACGTCGCCGCGGCAGAACACCAGCGCCCCGGTGCGGATCTTGATGCGTGAGAACGGGGCTGCTGGCGTAGCGGGAGTCCTGGTCACGGATACCTGCGGGTGAGAGTGTCTCCGTCCTGTTCCCACCCCGGCAGAGCGACAAGGTGCTCGGCGTGGGCCGCAGGCCCTCATACCGGCCGCAGCTTGACGACCTGCGCGCGCCTGCGGTGGCCATGCAGCAATCATTCGCAATTCCCAAAGGGGAGCCCAGTCGTCGTGGGGCGTCGGTGGGCCCGTCACGGATGGACACAAGCGGCAGAAGTCAGGGCTCACTCAAGCGTACGGCGAGGGCCGCGACGTCGTCGTCAAGGCGGCCTCTGCTGTAGCGGAGGAGATCGCGGTGAAGAGCCGTGAGCAGTTCGCGGGGCGGCGTCGGGGGTTGTCGACGCATCCAAGCTGCCAACGGGAAGAACTCGCCGTCACGGGCACGAGCCTCGGCGATCCCGTCCGTATAGAGAAGCAGCAGGTCGCCGGGGGCGAAGTCGAAGGTGTCGACGGTGTACTGATCGCCGATCAACTCCGCCAGGCTGAGCAGCGGCGATGGGGTGGCCGACTCGAGGACACGGAGCTCCCCCCGGTTCAGGAGCAGTGGCGGGGGGTGTCCGCAGTTGAGGATGTCGATACGTCTGCCCCCGTGCGGGATCTCGACGAGGAGGGCGGTGGCGAAGCGCTCCATCGGCCCCTCGGGGGGAAAGGCGGCGTTGTATCGGGTGCTGCTGGCGTCCAGTCTGCGTGCGACGTCGACCATGTCGGTCTCGCCGTAGGCCGCCTCCCGGAAGGCATTGACGATCGCCGCGGCCGCTCCCACTGCCGGCAGGCCCTTGCCCCGCACGTCACCGATGAGCAGCCTCACCCCGTAAGGCGTGTCGACCACCTCGTAGAAGTCCCCGCCGATGCGGGCCTCCGCCGCGGCCGCGAGGTACAGCGACTCGATCTCGACCATCCCGAAGCGGCGTGGCATAGGGCTCAGCACCACCTGCTGCGCCGCGTCGGCGACGAGCCGTACCTGGAAGAGCGTGCGTTCCCGCTGGAGCCGGACATGGCTTCCGTACGCGGCGGCCACGGTGACCGCGATGATCCCCGCAGCCGTCCACCACGTGCCCAGATCGGGGAAGACGAGGCTGAGACCGATCATCAGGAAGAGGCAGACCGTCCCGAGCAAGACGGTGGGGAGGACCGGCCACATGGCGGCCGCGAGGGCCGGCGCCGCGGGCAGGAGGCGACTGAAGGCCATTTCCGGCGGCGTGGTGTATGCCAGGCTGGCAATGACGATGGTCAGTATGACCGGCGACAGCCGCACAAGTCTTCCCGGGCCGGGGCGCCTACGAAGCCGCGGCCGTCCAGACTCGATCACGCTTCCCAGAGTATCTACGTAATGAGGGCATCGCGCTCTGACGAACAGGGTCGGCTACCCGTCCCTCCCGCTCCACAGTCGATGAGTGCCCCTACGGCCCGCGCCACTCGAACCTTGCTGTCACTGATCACCTTGTGCCGGAACAGGGCACCAGGCGGTGTTACTGAGCGCCCTACCTGGCCCCGTCGGCAAAGTAGGGCGCCCAGGTCCGAGCCTGGGCCGGCCGTACTGGTGGGGGGTGAGGTTGTTCAGCAACCCGGTGGGGCGTGGTTCAGGCCCTTTTCCAGCAGCACGATGTGGGGCACGGTTGCGCCTCTCCGTAGGAAGTTTGAGCCTGTGCGGCCACAGCGCCGCACGGCGTGCCCGCCGGAGCCCCCGCACTCGTTCGAAGTCCGGTCGGCCGCACCGCCAACTTCTGAAAATGCCCCTACTTGCGGACAGGTTCGGTCCGCAATGGATCACGAGATCAGCGAACCAGACCGGGCGGGCCCTCCACAGCACTCACCCGGGCCGACCGGAACGCTCAGGGGCCGACTACGGCACTCGGTCACACGTATGACTTGAGCGCCGCAGCCGGCCAGTCTGGCCGGCTGCGGCGCTCAAGCTTCCGCACGCCTTCGGCGACCCGTGTCGCCTCGGTGCCAGGTCGCCACCACCCCGTACAAGCCGAGGGCTATGGCACGGTCAGTACCCACCACTGCCGCAGCGTGCGGAGAGTGCGCAGGGAGAGGTGTGGACCCCGGCAAACGGGGAGGGCGTAGCGTCTGACGGGATCGCCGTTCGGGAAGACGAGGCCATCGCGGCCGGTGACGACCGCTCCGTCGTCCGTCAGTCTCAGGTGGTGGACGGCATCCACGCCGGTAGCGGTGTCGATGCCCCGCTCGCGCCCGCCGAGCAGGAGCAGCCGGTCACCGCGGATCGCCATGCCGAACGGGGCCGAGACCGGCAGGGCGCGGATACGGAGTATCCCGCTGGGCCCCGTTTCGACGAGCGGTGCGCCGGGCCGGTACATGGTGTGGACCGTGGAGTCGGAGTCGGAGTCGGAGACGTTGATGGTGTTGACCTCCGCCACGTGGTCGTAAGGCGCCGCGGGGCGCAGGGCCCCGGCGCGGTTGCCCCTGTTGTCCCAGTGGACCAGCCCGCCCGCGCTGACACGGTCCTCGCTGTATATCCCTTCGTCGGCGTACCCGGTCCAAAAGCCGGCCCGGCGGTCCGCGACCAGGTGCTTGAGGTGCGTTCCCAGCGGGAACCGGCGCCCAGAGCGGCCGTCCGGGCCGAAGATCTGGCCGGAACGAGCGTTCGGCCCTCCGTTGCCGGAGAGGACGAAACCACCGCCCGGGAGGGCGTCGAAGGCGTCCGGGTCCACGGCCACTCCGCGCAGGGTCCGTTCCCGGACCTCACCCCGGTCGCTGATGACGACGAGGGCGTCGAAGGGCAGATGTGCGGGCGCCGGGACGTCCCGGCCGGCCCATCTGTAGGGGAAACGGGTATCAGGGCAGATCAGCCAGAGAGCCCGGCCCCACGGATCGATCGTGGAGGCCAGCACTTTCCGTTCGTCGTACTGCCGAGGCAACAGTGCGTAGGGACGCAATGCCACCTTCGTCAAAAGATCACCTCGCGGGCGAAGGAATGCGACACCTCCATGATCACACGGTCGCTCCGGGCTCGGCCGTCCAGGGCGACGCAGGCTGGGCGCCGCTGCGCGGCCCTCAATGCCATCGGAGACGTGTCGCTACCGGCCCCAGCTGGAGTTGGCCGGTGTCGGCCCTGACGTTGGCAGCAGGGTCACAGTCGCCCTGGACGATCAGCTCAGGGTGGTCTCCTGGATCAGTTGCGTAACGTGCGGCCAGACTCTTTGCCCGCGCCCGCGCCCGCACCCGCGAGCGCTGGGGCGCCTGTGTGTCCAATGCCTGAACGAGGGGGCTTCGTCGCCTGCGGAGCGATGGTGGTGTTGGTGCCCCGCCGAGGCCGGTTCCCGCAACGCCACGGTGGAGGAGACGGACATGGACGCGATCGTGCTGCTGCGCGAGGACCACAAGACGGCCGAGAAGCAGTTCGAACGGTTCGAGAAGACCCGCCACAAAAACCCGCTGGCCGTACCCAGCACGGACAGCGAGTGAAAGTCCCCTCCGCTCACCGGCTCCGGGACGGCGCGCAGGCCGTGGTGGCAGCGGTACGGCACACGGCGTTCTCCCCCATCCCCTCGGGATCGACGTCCATCATCAACGTGACCTCGATATGGGCAGGATCGAAGTCGGCAGGCACCCAGCAGCTCGATCCGGTCCCACATCGCATCAGTGATCACTAACCGGACAGAAAAAGGGCAGGGCGATACCCAGCCCCAGCACCGTTGCGAGGGCGGACCATACGCAGGGCTCTCCCGGTCCCGTAGACAACGTAGGGAATTGTGAGCGGCACGGGTGCTGGTCGTCAGGGGTCCATCCCGGATTGGACGTCACCCCAGCTGTCCCGGATCCGTTGACGTGCTACTGACGAGGGACGCGCGCACAGTCGTAGCTCGCCGTTCGGGTGAACGTCCAAGGTCACGGCATCGATCAGGCTCCCGATCGGCGGGAACTCGTCCGGGGTCAGGTGCCTGCGCTCGTCGGTCAGCAGTACGAAGTCGATGAAGGCGGCGACGCCCGGCTGAGGCTTGACGATGGAGACATCCACACCGAAGCGCCCGCGGTGTCCGGTGACCTCACATTGGACGATCTGATCCTCGTGAATCCCGCTGGGCCAAGACCGGCTGTTGTCCGTCATGGGACTGCATCCTGCCACGCGGCCGAACTCGCCTCAATCAGACGGCGCTTGGCCAAGTTGATGGCTCGGGTCGACTGAGGCGGGCCTGGCCTTGCACTATTTTTTACCCAGTGAGCTTTTAACCTCACGCTGACGCGTGGTGAAGGACGAGGACGGCCTGGACGATCGCTGTCATGCGGTTGGTGCTGCAGCGGAGCTGCCGTGGGAGGCGCCGGCCTTTCAGGGCAGCCACGGCCTGCTTGCCGAGGCAGCGGATCTTGGCGTGCGTGCTGTTGTGGCGGCGCGGCAACCCTTGAGGCAGCGGCCGCGGAAGGGTACCCGGATGGAGCCGCCAGCGCCCTGGTATGCCTTGGCAGCCCAGCATTTGAGACTCGCATCGGTGAGTGCTTCGACGATGCCGTGCGGGCGGCGGTCAGGTCATGGGGGGAGCCGGCAGCGCGGGCGAGGCCCACAGCAGGCGGCCGAACGGGTCGGTGAGGACTTGGACGTTCATGCCGCGGCGCTTGTGTTTGCCTGAGCAGTACGGGGTGTCGGCGGCGATCCGGTCGATCGGCAGCAGGGTGCCGTCCAGGGTCACGAACGCCTTGGTCCGCGCGATGCGCATCGCCTCGGCCAGGGTGTACGCAAGGGCGGCCAGCACGTAGACGGCCTCGTGTATGTAGCGGTATGCGGTCGCGATGCCGATACCGAACCCGGCGGCGAGCTGAGCACAGGTGTCGCCGCACCGTAAATGGGCCAGGGCGAGGAGAGCCTGACGGCCGGCGGTCAGACGCCGCCACCTGGTCCCGATCTCCGCTCGCCGCACAGCGAGTCGTCCGGTCAGGTACCGCAGGGTGCGACTGGACAGGTCGATCGACGACGGGTGGACAAGCACACGAAGATCCTTGTGGCTACGGGCGATCTTGGTTGAGAACCCCGCCTGCCAGGCGCTTCGTCGTTCCGCAGATCGGTCCAACACACGGCCGGCACCGTCAGGTTGGAGAAGGCTCACGCTCCAGGAGAGCCACAACCGCGTTCGAGGTTTCGGGCAACCTCACATGACTCACCAAGTGAGTGCGAGCGCGCCTGCGCCTACGCGGGCAGCGCAGGGAACACGACCACCGAGCCGTCCTTGTCGCAGGCAATCTCAATCGCCACCTCTGTCGTGCGGCTGTTGACCGTGACGCCGTCACCCAACTTGTGAATCCGGTGTGCCGCGCTCATGAGGCGATCGACTTCACCGGTCGTGAAGACGGGTAGCAAACCGTTGGGGCGTGCCAGTTCCAGTGCCGACAGGCGCACCAGGACAGCAGCGATGCTCGACTCCAGTTCGTCGAGGCGCTGCTGATCGCGCTTGAGTGCGCGGGTGAAGTTCTCGAACGGATTGCCGGCGCCGCTCTGGGCGTGCTCGACGGCCTGGAGGACAACCACCCGCCGCTTCAGCGCGATAGCCAGGGAAGCGAGCTCGAGGTGGGTGCGGAACGTGCCGCCATGGTCTTCGACGCCGGGGAACGACTTGGTCAACGTGCCGAGTTCGACGGGCTCGCCCTCGGGCAGTTTGTCGAGCGCGCTCTGCCATCGGGCAAGGCGGCGGTCGACTTTGCCCAGCGCCGTGTTGATGGCATGCACCGCCGAGTCGAGTCCCAGCGAGACACCGAGCTTGCCCTGGTCGAGCAGAATGGCAGTGGCTTTGTCGATGGCGTCCCGGCAGCCGTCGAGTTCGCTGTGCTCGTCGTCGAGCTTCTCCTCCTGAAGTTGCTCCAGCAGTTTCGTGATGTGTTCGATGGCCTGCCGGCGCTTGTGGTCGGCGTGCGCGCTCACTCCCACCGCCACGGCCATGAGCACGAGCGGAGCGGCCACGGTGAGCGCCGTGCCGCCGGCGGCCGCGGCCCCGGCGGTCGCACCGGCCCCACCGACCGTGCCCGCCGCTGCCACTCCTCCGACCGGCACGAACCTCGCTTTGGAGGCGATCCTGCCCGTCGAGTTCACCAGCTCACCGTAGATGCCACCGGCCGCCCCCTTCGGCGCCATCGGGCGAAGGATGCCCTGCCCGAACTGGGCGGCGACCTTCGCCGGGACCACCATGCGATACAGACTCTCGCCGGAAGCGGTCGCTCTGGCCACCGTAAGGGAACTTCGCGCTGATTGCGTGATGAACTGTGACAGATGCTGCGCCAGGGGACTCGCGGCGTCGAGCGGGATGCCACGACCGCGGTCGATCTTGTCGGGCAGCGGATGTACCTCAAGTGTGACGATCGGCTCGCCGGCCAGGACGGCCAGTACTCCGCGCAGTTCAGCCAGGCGCTCAGCTGTCATCGACTCGCCCGCGGTCAACCCTGGCACTCGGACATCAGCGGTCGCCAGCGTCCACACGGGCACGGTCGTCTTGCGGTCGTCAGTCATCGTCTCCCCCTTGTTCTCCGACAGCAGCCTACGTCTGACGTCGAACTCGAACGGCGCAAGGTCGTCCTATGCGAATCACAGCGCCCTGGCGTCGCCCGCCGCACATCGGACCGCTCCGGGCCAGGCTCGCCGCACAGACTGGCAGCAACTGGACCCGATATGCCGCCGATGATCACCTATGGTCACCATCCGGCTGGACTCCGCGACACGCCGCTGACAGTTGAACAGGCGAACTCACCGGGACTGGTGCAGCAGTCAGATCGACTGCGGATCGGGATGCGGATAGCCGATTTCGGAGATGTCCTGGGCCAGGTCCGCCAGGGCGACCTCTGCGTTCAGCGACGATACGAGTTCCTGGTCCAGCGGGCGCAAGGCATACACATGGCTGACCGCTTCCAGGTCCACGTTGACCTCGTAGTAATCCTCGGCGAAGCGCTGGAACGCTTCCGGGGAACGCGCTACCAGGAGCTGGAACAGGCCGGTCGTCCCATCAGGATCGGCACGGCCCTCGGGAAAGTCGATCGTCCCGTGGCGCCATTGAGCGTCGGTCTCACTTCGCCACAGGCAGGCTGTTACGACGGGCACACCGTCCTCGTCGGTGAACGCGGGCTCCTCCACGAAGGGCCGAAAAGCCTCGGGGACTTCGTCGATCACTCCCGGCCAAGGCTCACCATCGTTGCCATATGGGCTCATCGCCGATTCATGGCTGAAGCCACGAACGTAACCTCCGGCTGCCGAAAACACGATGGAGTACTCGTCCCCCGATCCGTTGCGCATCGAGGCCATCTCCTCGCCGGCAGCCCAACCCGCGTTGAAGGAGTAGTACCGACTTTCCCAGTCCGGGCTCAGGATCGCATCGAGCATCGCAAGTGAGCGGCACAGGTTCCGTAGTTCGGCGATGGCGGGAAGCTGGCGGGCTACGTCATAGACAGTCACGCGCTCATCCAACCGGATGCCTCTGACACTCCGACTCCGTCGCGAGGAGTGTCACGATCAGTGACGAACCTGAAATGGACAAGCCAACAGGCGACAGCTGGATACGCGAGTCCACCAGACGCGTCCCTCTGCTCACCAGTCGATCTCTCCTTCCTCGTCGACGGAGGGATGGGCGACGGCATCGAGCCAGTCGATCCGATCGTGCTGCTCCATGGCCTCGGCCACCTCGTGGAGCCAGGACCCAAGGCTCGGCCACCCCAGGAAGTAGGCATGGTCGGCGTGCGGGGCGCGACCGAGATGGTCATGCCACAAGCCCGGACCCGCATCGATGAAGTGCTCATCGCCATCTCCGCCGGCGAAGGGGATCCATCGCGTTCCCCACCACGGAGTCTCCTGCTCGTCTGGGTCGTCCTCGCCCTCCCAGATCCTCATGCGCCCCTGTCTCACATCGGCGATTGCATCCGTGGAGTACAGCGGGCCGCATGGCAATATGCCGAGATGGGACGAATCTCCGTCGTGGCACAGCAGTGATGCGCGGAGGTCGGTGGGAAGGCGTACGCCCAACACGACTTCGAGCTGGTCGATGGCATGTGGCGAAGCCGGAGGACGCAGCTCTGCGAGTCGAGCGGGCGCATGCCGGGCCAGCCATACGTCGATGCGCTGCCAGGAGGTGGCAACGGGCGGAATCACCGGCGTAATGCCGATCAGAGGCGGCTCAATCATGAGCTGAAGCATCTCACCCGGGTTCAGCAGCAAGCTGAGAGGTGCAGGTACGGAAGGAGCGATCTTCACCGGGCGGCCGTCGACCGCACCCCCGCAGGAACGCCGCGAGCTCCGTGGGGACACCCTCACCAACCTGATCATCAGCATGCACGGGCGCATCGTTCCAGACGCCCCGAACTCACACCCGACCAGTTTGACCAAGCGGAGCGTCGCAACGGGCGTCGAGGACGATCAGGATGTCGTGGTCGCCTGCCTTCCATTGGCCGCGTCCGGCCGGAAACAGTGGGTGACGTCCACCGCCAGGACCAGGTGGCCGTCGGCGGCCTCGGGCCGCGGCAGCCCGGCCGGCAGCTGCCGCGGCCGCAGCCGCGACACGTCGACGTTCCGCCTGTTCAGCGGCGTCGTACATCGCGCCGTGCCCTCGTCGATGCTCGGCCGCCCTGGGTGTACTCAAGGCTTGCCAGCGCGTGCCCAGGGTTAGCCGGGGATGACACCGGGGCCGACGCCGGTCAGCTCACAGCTTGCGTCCCACAACCGCGCCGCGACGGAGGTGTCGGCGAGGTGGTTCCACATCGGCACATGCCGGGGCTCGCCGCGCAGGCCGAAGACGCGTGGTCCCCACAACTGGCCTCCACACACGGCCGGGTCGAGCACCGCTCGGACTGCGGGCCATGCACCGGCGTGCTTGCCCTGGACGAGGAGGGCCGCAGGCGCCGCGCTCAACCGGGCGCCGGTGGTTCGCATATGAACCGGCGGCCGTGACGGGGTGAGGGAGTCCAGCGCGCCGCCGGGATGGACCACCACGCTCGTCACCGTGCTGCCGGCAGCGCGCAGGCGGCGGTCGAGTTCGACGCCGAAGTACATCTGCGCCAACTTGGAGCGTCCGTAAGTGCGCTTGGGCTGGTAGCCCTTCCGGGACTGCAGGTCGTCCAGGTCGAGCCGCTCGGACTTTGCCGCGAAGCTGCCCATGGTCACGACGCGGGCTGCCGGCGCGGCAGAAAGCAGCGGCATCAGCCACTGGGTCAAGGCGAAGTGCCCGAGGTGGTTCGTGCCGAACATGAGCTCGTGACCGCCCTCGGTCTCCCTGCGCGGCGGGTCGTCGAGCGCGACGCCGGCGTTGTGGACTACCGCGTCAAGGCGCTCAACCTCCAGTGATTCCACCGCTGTTCCGAGCGACGAGAGGTCGGCGAGGTCCAGCGGTACGGCCCGCACCCGCGCACCAGCAACACGCGCACGGATCGAGGCCGTGGCGGCCTCGGCCTTGGCGGGATTCCGGCTGCCGAGTACGACGGTGGCTCCGGTCGCCGACAACTGCTCCGCGACGAAGTACCCGATGCCGGCGTTGCCGCCGGTGACCAGGAAGACGCGGCCATCGGCACGCGGCAGCCGTTGGACATTCCACGGCGGGGTGGAGGATGAGGACGACATGGCGACGGGGCTCCCTTGCTGGTGAAGGCGGCTGCGCTGCGACTGCTCCGCCGGAACTCGAACCCCACGGTTCCAGCGGCCACCGACACAGGGCCCATGGATCACCGACAGTCCCGCCAGGCGGCCGACATCCCACCTACACGGTGATGGCCCGTAGCCCGACCATCCGGCGCCGGCAACACCAGGCATGCACGCCGGCCCGGCCATCGGAGGGGCGGCCGAGCCCAGGTCAACGACCAGGTCGGCCGCAGGCGTTCCCGGTAGGAACGCCCGCGGCCGATCGCCCCTTCAGGCACCACCACGACGGGGCGACCGGGCCAACCCCGCACAGCTCGCCAACCCCCAGCGACGCAACGCCCGTGACCCCAAGCGGACACTCAATCTCCTCGGGCTCACCTGACCAAGAGGGACATGACGCCACTTGCCGGACCACTGCCGTCAGCGCCAGGCGCCGCTGCCGCTCGCCCAGGTGCGGCACCAACTTGGTGAACGTATCCACCAGCACAGCCTCTGTCCTCTCTTGCCACACCCGGCCTGCGGCCCCAACCATCCAGTCAGACCACGGAGTTATTCATCGTCAGGTCCTTGGCCCCGAACGCACGAGCAGGTGCCCGCGGTTGCCGCGGAAAGCCACTGACAGCCGCTCACACTGCACCACTTTGAGGCTGAAAAGATCACAGACTGGTCGTCCTGGCGAACGGCAGCCACGGGTCCCGCGCAACGCAGACCACCTGCGGGAACTACGAGGACCAGAGCTGGAGCGTCAACTCCAGCAGCGTTCCCGCGGAGATCCGAAACGGCTACAGCGGGAAGTGTCTCACCGCCCAGGGGTCCGCAGACGGCGCGCCTGTCTTCCAGTACAACTGCACGGGGCTGAACGACCAGAAGTGGTACGCGTACCACCTCGACAGCAACGCACCTGGTATGTCAATTACAACAGTCCTGGCTCGCCGGCTGCCGCAGCCCTGCCAGGCGCTATATCCAGACCAGAGCCTGACTGACGGCGAAGGGAACCGGGACCAGCACAGCCATGCCAAGCCACTGGTGAAGTCGCCCGCCCTCTTGTCGTGGGATGAGGACATCTACGACCAACACCATCCCCAGGACGAACAGCCCGCTGAGCACGGCGCCGTACGTCATGACCGTTGCTGTTTCAGACGCTTCCTTGTCACAGCCGATGCCACGGCCGCAGTCCACCAACGGGTACTCCGTAGTGAGCCAGCGGATGCACAAGCCTGGAATGATGGCGACCACACCAATCAGCAGATTTGCCAGCGCTGGCGCCCACAACCAACGGACGCCCCGCCCCCGGCCGTTGGCACTCACCTCGGAACCCAGCACGGCCCACCCCTTCAACGTGTCCTAGCTGGTAGATGCCCGTGAGGCTCTTGGGGTTCCCTCATAAACCAAACGATGACCCCAGCACCAAGTCGGCGCCCAGCCAGGCAGCCCAAGCATCGAGCACATTGCCCCGGCGCCGTGCGCCCAACTGCCTCCATGGCCGGGCGATTCACCGCGGCCGACCTCCACCCGGGTCGCCCGCTGATCACGGGCGAAGTCGATGGCGAACGTCGCGGGATACATGCGCAGGTCGTGCGCGGTGTCCACCTCGTCCGGCGCGGTAGCGGAACGGGCGAGATCGTCCGGGAGTTCGGCGCTGCCGGTACCCCGCCCCGCCCGCAAAGGCCGTGTTCCGGCGCCTTACCAGTCGTCGATGGCGGCGCCCACGCCCAGCAACAGCGACGCGCCCAGCGCAATGAGCGCCCACATGCGCAGGCCGGCCGGATCGAGGGATCGCGCCGGCTGCGGCGAGACCTTGCCCCTGGGGTCGTAGACCACGGCAAGGTCGGCTCCGACCTCGGCCAGCTTGGAGTTCCTGCCGTTCAGCTCGTCCGGTCCACCCAACGGGCAATCGAGCTTGTGGTCGTAGTACGTGCTGGTCGTCGTGGTCGAGTGCCCCTGGGCATCGGTGGACGTGCTCGTCTCGACGCGCCTGTCGACGTCCCGTACAACGCAGCTGATCTCCACCCCGCGCTCTTCGAGGACAGCCTGCTCCACATGGCCGGAGACCAGGAAGACCCCGATGACGGCAGCCAGCCCCGCCAGATGAGCGGCGAACGACTCGCCGCCCAGCCCAAAGAGGAACACCACCGCCCCCAGCGCCGCCGCCACCACGATGCCGGCGATCGCCCACCCACCGGAGAGCGTGCCCAGGGCGTGCCCACGCGAACATGCGTACGCCAGCCCACCCACCACAAAGGGGAACATCATCGACACCAGCAGGCTCGTCGCTCGCCGCCGTGCCCGTAAGCCACCGCCCCAGCCCGTCATGCCTCCCAGCAAAGCCCCGGACGGCGCCCGCGTAAAGGGTGCGGTGGACTTGGGAGCAAGAGGGGGGATCCCGGATCCCACCCGGGATACGCGCTCGTGGGCTGCAGCACGGTACGTCCACCGGCGGACGACACTCTGACGACGGCGACAGTTCGCCCTGGTGCTTGCCACTCACTGCGGACAGGGATTCCCCTCCAGGTACGTTAAGGGGCGCTGCGGGCGGCGGCCATCAGCTCCTCGGCCTGGTCGTCGGCGCCGCACGCCGCACACCAGGAAGCTACCGCCGATCACCTGTCGCCAACCACCGCACATCACACGTCGCTCATCGATCACGACGCCGGCGGACGCCAGTCCGGGCGGCGCCCGCTCAGGCCCACCACACGGTCGAGCATGGGCGCGTCGTGCGGGACCGCGACGATCGGGCCGAAGAATCCCTCCTCGGCCGGAGCGTCTTCCTCTGGAGTCAGCAGGCCCTCGGACACAGCCAGTTCCTCCTCGCTCACCTCGTACGCCTGGCCCGTCGCCCGCGCGAGGTCCCAGCCGTGGATCAGCAACTCGTTCAAGGCGACCATGCCCATGACGGAGGCCGGCAGCTCGACGCCGCCCGCCTGAGTGTCCCCCTCCCAAGCACCTGGCTCGCGCCAGGCCGCGGCCAGCGCGTCCAGCGCCTTCGGCAGCGCCGTACGCCAGTCGTCCGCCAGGACCGGCCGGACCGAGCCGGGCGGCTTGCCGGTCGACGGACCGAAGTCCTTGCGGGCCGCGTCGCGGAAGGCCACGCTCAGCCCTGCGACATGCGCGAGCACCTCCCGTACCCCGTACTCCGCACACGGCGTCGGGTCCCCGAGCCGCTCGTCGCCGATGCCCTCGGCGAGCCGTGCCACCCGCTCCGCGGCCGTTCCCAGATCGATGTGCTCCATCTTCTCCATGTATCAGAGACCGTTGGCGACGCCAGAACTCATCGCTCCGTGTCGCTTCGCCCCCGCACTCCATCGCATCGCTATCGCGGGATCCGCCACCGCGAGCGCCCCGTACAGCCGCCTGCGGGCACCTGCTCGGGCAATCCGGAGGGCGGCGGCACTGTCCCGGCGACCGCCGTCTGCCGTTTACCGCCGATGCCAGTGCGGCCGGACGCCCGTCAGCCAGTGAAGGGCTTGAAACGCCGTGTCGGCTGAGCTGCGTGAGGGGAGATACGAGCATCCGTAATGGAACGTAGTCGAGGAGTCACGTGAAGTGCACAGCGTCAGGAGAGTGCGGCCTGGATGTGGCCCTCCTTGACGTCCTCGACGGCGGGCAGGGCCACCGCCACCGTCCTGGAAGCCGACTGGGCGCCGGCCACCACCGCCTACAACCGGATCGCGGCCGAACTCGCCGGCGCCACCCGCTCTGGGGAGACCATCCGCATCACCCAAGACGACGGACTCGGACACCGGTATCACCGAGGACTGAAAGCCCTCCCGCGCATCGAGGCACGACGGCACACCGACCAGCCCCAGATGCACTGCCTCACCCGGGGACATGAAAGCCGTGGGATTGGTCTGCTCCTACCAGGCGGCTCCGCGCACGACGCGTCACGTTCCGTCAGTGATGTAGTAATCGTTCCCGAGGTACTCCAGGGTGTAGCTGCCGAGGTCGCTCTCGGAGAAGGTAGCGGATGCCCTGACCGCTTCGAGCGGCATCTCGATCTTGTCGGGCGTGCGCACGGCGATGCGCTGCGGATCGACCGTCGCTGTTTGCAGGGCCTTCTTCTGCGCGGGTGAAATCATCTGAAACACGATCACGTACGTCGACGTGCACGGACCGAATCCCTGGTCCTCTGCCTTCTTCGCGCCGGGACCGGCCACTTCGCAGACCGTGCCGATGTCCTCGTGGCCGAGGGCGTGGAGGTACTGCTCGTACCGCTGGATCGCCCGCTCCTTCGTCCTCGGCGCGGGCTGGCTACCGGTCGGGGTGGCAGACGGCTTCTCCGTCCCAGCGGACGCGGACGGCGTGGCCAATGGCTCATTTGCCCGTGTGGACGCGGACGGGTGCGAAGGCTTCGCGTCCGCGTCCTCCTTCGTTTTCTCCGGACCGCACCCGCACGCCATCAGCGCCACGCAGGCCGATACCGCCATGCTCACCATCGTCCGCGTTCTCATCCGGTCCCCTCCACCAGCCGACTACCCATCAAGAGGTCACGCAGGATCTTGGGGAACGGTTCCCGAGACGGTCCAGGACCTGGTCGAACCTGATTGATCCGAGCTCCGCCCGCCCTCGTCCCACCCCGACCTGGCCGGCCAGCCTCCCATGCACTGTGGAAAGCCGCCACGCCCGCAGGTGGGAAACCTCGGTGCTCAAGTCTGGCCCAGGCCTGAGCAGGTGGTGGGGAATGCCTCGATGGTCAGATTCCGGTCGTCCTCACCGCGCTGCGATCTCTCCGGCCCGTGACG
Source organism: Streptomyces sp. NPDC059989 (assembly GCF_042736975.1). Classification (NCBI taxonomy): domain Bacteria; kingdom Bacillati; phylum Actinomycetota; class Actinomycetes; order Kitasatosporales; family Streptomycetaceae; genus Streptomyces; species Streptomyces sp. NPDC059989. The sequence goes on along the minus strand of NZ_JBHWUO010000007.1, from coordinate 84,850 downwards.
AGGCGTCACGCAGGACGCGGTCGGTCGTTGTGTGCTGCTCGGCATTGACACCGCCCTTCTCACGGGCCGACGATCGAGGCCGCGCGGAGCCTCGTCGTCACCCCCCCGGTGCTCCAGCTGGGCAGCCCCGGCCTGTGTGCGTCCTCGGCGTGCCGCTTCGCATCTTCTCGGCGGCCCTGTCTGATGGAGACCATCGTCTTGCCGGCCGAAGAGAGAGCACCGCTATGACCACCACCGAGCAGATTGCCCGTGAGGCCGTACGTCGCGTCCTGGGGGATGCCGCACACGCCGACGTGACCACCTTTCCCGGCGGGAACCTGTCGATCAGCGTGCACAGTGGCGACCACACGGCCACCATCGATGGAGACGACAGCAGCGGGTGGGGCTGGACCGTCGACCCGGGCACCGACGACGGGTTCACTGGGCACGAGGACGTTGCGGCAACCCTCGACGACGCCCTGATCGGCATCCGCGGAAGATTCGGTGCCTGAAGCCACGGCCGAGCTGACGCGGTCCGCGACGCGGGGCCGGGAACGCTCGGGCGCGTACGGTCGGCTCGTCCGCAGGTCGCGACGCCCCGCAGATGATCCCCGTACGCGAGCACCTCCTGCCCATCGCGGACAGTCACCTGATGCATCCACCGGCCGGTTCCGGTGAGTTCCTCGCCGGCCGCCGGCCGCAGGTCCCGTCGGATCCCCTCACCGCCGTCCCACGCCTCCGAGTAGCACCCGAAGCCGCCAATGGGGTCTTATGCGTCACCGGTTTGCCCGCACAATTCTGTGGTGCAACGACGCTCCGCAGCTGTTGTTCGCGGAGTGGCTCGGTCACGTTCCACACCGTCCTTTGAGCGTCCGAGGGACCGGGCCGGGGGGAACGGCTGGGGGGAAGGGGCACGGCTACTGGTCGGGGCGGATCATCTGAGCGACTCGTTACCGGGGGGCCTCTTTCATGTTCAAGCGTCATGTCTCTGTCCTGTTGGTGGCCGCCAGCTGCCTTGTGCTCTCCGCCTGTTCCGGCGGTCCGGCATCCGTGACTGCCGACCACGCACCGGCAGGGACGCAAGATGCCGCCTCAAGTACGCAGACGGATCCGGCGCCGTCCCCTTCCGTTCCCTTGCCGACGCGCGGGGCGGTCGGCGAAGTACCGGACACCGCGCGGTTGCGGCAGCTCGTGCTGCAGCCGGGCGAAGCCGCCGGGGTCCCGGACCCCCAGCACGGGATCCGGGACGTGCACCCGTCCGAGCTGAGGCCCATCCCCCAGACGGAACCGGCGCCGGCCCCGTGCCCCACCATGTGGGCCCTGCTCAACCAGAAGGGCGCCCAGGCCGCCATTGCCCAGACCTTCGACTCCGACGAGCCCGGGAGCCCGCAGGTGACCCTCCTCGCGTCCCATTCGGCGACAGGGCCGCGGCAACCTTCGCCCAGCTGCGCTCGGCTGTCGCCGCCTGCCCCTCAGACGGCTCTGACGACCGCAAGGCGACCGTGCGGTACGAGGACCTCGACAGAGCGGGGTTCCCCGAGGACACGATCCACATCCGGATGACCTTCATCGAAGAAGGCTCCAACGAGCCCGCTGACGATGGTCCAATCGCGCCTTCCCGCTCACGGCGGAAGTGGGCTCAGCCCCCGCGCCATCACGGCCGGGTGCGGGCGCGGCAACTACGACGGCGACGGCGGGTGTGGCGACCACCGCATCGGGTGGGGTCACGGCCACGGGGGCGGCGATTGCGGCCACGATGGCGAGGACAGCGGTGGCCCGCAGGGTCCACTTCAGCACGGTGAGGCTCCGATCTCGGCTTGTGATGGCATACGCCTTGATCGTCGCCACCTATCCGGTGTCCGGACATCGTCCGAAGGTCGTAGCCGCCTCCCCCGCACGGGGGAGGCCGCCTTGCGTCACCGTGCGCCTGCCACACTATGCCGTGCGCGTCGCGGCAGGCGGTGCCAGGGGGAAGGAAGGGATCGCAGGATGTCCCGATGGATCGTGCTGGCCATACCCGTCGCCGGTGTCAGCGAGGCAGATCGAGATGCACGGACCCTCACGGAGTTCGACGGCAGCGCGGAGGAAGCGGAGACGGCCCTCTTGCAGGCGGCAAGCACGTACGAGCACAAGCTCTGGAAGGTGCGCCGAAGAGAGATCTTCAAGTGCTCCAGTCAGTCGTACTTCATCCGCATCCACGGGCGCATGGCGACGTACGGCCTCCTGATCCAGCTTGCTGAGCTGGTCCACGACACCGCGCAGCCAACGGGCCAACCCTCGGTTTGACCAGGCCGACCGTGGGGCTGCCGGCGTCAGTCGATTATTGGGCCGCCAGCCGACCAGCGCTGGCCAGGCGGCCTCTGATACCCCGAATCCAGCTGGATTCCGCTCGCATCGACGACTGCGTAGTCGCCAACGATCTTGAATGGGTCGCCGTCCTCATATAGCCACACGGTGACGCAGCCCTTCGAGACATGGGTATCGAACCAAACATCGACGCCCTCCGCCTCAGAGCGGACTGTGAGTGCCTCCCCCGGCTTCAACCAGTAGTCCTCACAGTACGGCTCGATGAATAGGCAGAGCTCGGTGTCGCCCCGATTCTCTACCGGCATGCTGCTGCGGCCCACTGATCCCCCAAAGATCGACGCACCTCGGCACACTAGCCGCAGCAACCGCCAGTGCTGTTGCGCTACTGCGGAGGACATCACCCTCGCGTGCGGGACAAGCCTTTGCCGCCGTAGCCGCACACGCTCGCCCTCGCCCTCGCCCTCGCCCTCGGCGGCACCGTCGTTGCTCTGGCGACTGTCGGGCGATGCGCGAAGGCCGCCACCTCCCAGCGGGGAGGTGGCGGCCTTCAGAGCGTCAGCACTCGCGCAGGCCCGGCGCGGGGTCGACCGAGGTGTGGACGTCCACGGCCGCGACGTTGCCCCACTGGCCGTTGTCCAGCTTGGTCCAGTACCAGACGTTGTTGCCGCCGGCGTGCTGGTCACCGCGACCCCAGCACTGGAACCAACTGGGGCTCGTGTTCAGCGGCCCCCGCACCGCGGAGTTGTACCGGCGGTGCTCGTAGCCCTTGGCGCCGACCCGGTTGCCACACCACAGCTTGCCGTCGGCGCGGACGCCGCATTCGGCGGCCGCGCTCTTGCCGGTGGCCGGCGTGGCCTGGGCGGGCCCCGTCACGGTGGCCATACCGCCCGCCAGTGCGGCGGCGGCGAGACCCAGGGCGATCTTCTTGCGTGCGGACATGCTTCCTCCTCGAAAGGGCTCCCTGAGGAGCCGGGTGATGGGTGTGTGTGATCAGTGGTGCGGGTGGTGCTCAGGGACAGGTGCGTACGCCGTCCAGCCAGGCGGCACCCTTGATGTAGATGTTGGTGATCCACGCCCCGTACTCGGGCAGGTAGGACCAGGCATCATTGGTGTAGCCCTCCGCCGTCACCGGTTCGGCGTGCTTCTGGCACTCGATGCGCACCGTGGTCGGGCCGGGGAACCGGTGCACCCGCTGGCTCGTGGTCGACGGCTCCTTGTGGGTCCACACATCGGTGCCCCAGGTGCTGAACGTGCCGGGAGCCGCGGCCGCGGCGATGCGGACCGCTCCCGCGTAGTCCCCGCCCAGCCGTACGTCGCTGACAGTGATCCGGGTGCCGGATTCCCGGGCCTCGACCATCTTCCCCGCGCCCAGGTAGATCGCGATGTGGTGGACGGAGCCCCCCGACCCCCAGGCCAGCAGGTCCCCCGGCAGCAGCGGCGCGGTCCCCTGGGCGGCCGTAAAACGCTGATTCACCTGTGGCGAGTTGAACTGGTGGTACGCGCTGCCGGGCAGCGGGTCACCGCCGGCCGCACGGGCGTAGGCGTACCGGACCAGTCCCGAGCAGTCGAAGCCCAGTCGCTCCGGGTCGTGTGCGCTGTCCGGGTCGCTCGGGTCGACCTGGCCGTACGTCGGCCCCGGCTGCGGCCCGTGGCCGCCGCCCCAGGTGTACCAGACGCCGATCTGTTCGCATGCGGCCCGTACGGCCCCCTCCGCAACCGCCGAGGCCCCAGGGGCGAGCACGGCACACGACTCCGCCACCTTCGGTGCCGGTGCGGGTGCCGCGGCCGCCGGAATGCCGCAAGCACCTCCCCACGCGGCCAGGATGGTCACCGCCGCCACCGCCGCCGCCCGCACCGTTCTCCTCAGCGCCATGCCCGTCCCCCGTCCTCGTCGCGGTGTCCCGCGGTCGGTGCTCGTCGTGGTATTCGCGGCGTGCTCGTCGTACGGAGCACGGACCGGCCGTCCGCCGGGCACTCCGAGACTGTCCCCCGCCACGCCTCCGTGTCGAGGAAGCGCGCGTCGCCCATCGCGACGGGAAACGGGAAACTCCTGGGAAACCCCCTCTCACCAGGCCCTTTGATGAGCCGTCAATGAGCCACGCAGTGGCCGGTGACGCCGGGCGCTCCGAGATGACAGTCGTATCGTCTTCTACTTGAGCAGGCTGCCGAAGCCGACGGCATTGGCCGGCGCTGGCGAGAGCCCGATGAGGACGGTGAGGGAAGCGCCCGCGGCGATGCGGGCAACAGTGTGGTGAGCCATGATCTCCGTAACGCCGGCGGCGTCACTTGGTGATGGGGACATGGGTCGGGCGGGACGGCCCTTCGCTCAAATGGGCGCATCACAGCCTGTCTCCGGCGTGGTTGCGCGGAGGCCACCTCGTCTCCAACCGCCGCAGCGCCCTACGCAGTTCGCCGACGGCGCCGCCGAACCCCGCACCGGCTGGCTGGCGGGCACCACGAGCGGGATGGCCTACGGGTGCATGGCGAGATCGTGTTCGCCATGGCCTGCTCAACGTACGATCTCCACCACCCTCCCGCCAACCACGGCATCAACCACGACAACAACCTCGGGTGACGGGGCACAGCCGATCGGAGCATTGGGCCGGGTCGCTCAGGGGCGCCCCGGGGCGCGGGCAGCACAGTGGGACGGTGAACAGATCCCTGATGCTGCGCCCGGCCAAGCTCCTCGGTCCCGCCGCGGCCGCTCTCTCCCTCGTCGTGCTGGGCGCCGGTCCGGCGGCAGCGGCTCCCTCTCTCGCGCAGCGTGCGGGGTCTGAGGTCCAATGGAGCGCGCTGCCCGCAACCTCCAACGAGGTCTTCGTCGTCGAGTACCTCAACGAAGTCTCGATCTTCGACGAGGCCGGGATCGTTCCCGGGTTTGGCTGCCGGACCAGCGGAACCAACCAGGTCAACTGTGGGCCATTCGCCACCGCGACGAGGCTCAGGATGTCGGCGGGCGACGGAAACGACTCCGTGACCCTCGGGCTCTTCGTTCCGCTGCCGCTTGCGGCGGTCATCGACGGCGGGTCCGGGCAGGACCGGCTCCGTGGCGGTACCCGCGGTGACCAGCTGTCCGATCCCAACGGCTGGCCCACCCCGCAGTCGGAGAACACCTTCGTGGGGAACGGCGGCAACGACACGATCTTCAGCCGGAACCGCGGATACGACCGGATCGACTGCGGAGCCGGCTTCGACACCGTGATCGCGGACTCGGCCACCCGCGACGTCGTCGCAAACTGCGAGAACGTGATCCGCTTCTAGGCCGTCCCGCCGTTTGGGATCCCGTCCCCGCGCCCAAGGCGACGAACGCGCCTGTCATTGAGATCAACCGCGTCCGTCAGGGCAGCAGCGCTCAGCGGCCCAGCCGGTGCCGCACGTAATCCGGCTGGGTCGGACCGACCTCGATGCGGTTCTCGTCGAGGCCGTTGACGATCCGCAGACAGCCGTTGGCGAAGACGAACTCCACCGCCACCGTTCCGGCTGCCACATCACGGCCTGCCGGCCGCCACTCGAGCAGCGCGACCTCGCACAGCTCCCGGCCGACGAACGGCTGCAGGCGTTCGTCATGGTGAGTCCACTGGGGCGTGAGCTCGGACCACTCCCACCCGGTGATGGCCGCTGCCGTGTCGATCGTGCCCCAGCCGATCGAGAGTTCGTCGAGCTTCGAGTGGCAGACCTCCACCTGGACGCCGTCGAAGTCCAGCACCACCGGGCAGTCGGCGAACCAGTCTCCGTCCTCGGCGAAGCGCACCAAGGCGAACCCCGTCAGCCGCCTACCGGCGAGCGTCGCCAGACGTGATGCGTGCGCGTGCTGAGCCGCCTTGATCCCGACCAGGAAGGACGGCTTGAAACCAGAGATTCCCATGTTCACAGCAGCTGAGTCTCCACGCCTTCAGCCCAACGGGGCCAGCGCATATGCGGAGCAGCAGGATCCTCGGCGTCACTTGGCAGCTCGGATGCCGCAGAAGGACGGGAATCAGCCGGGAGGGCTCTCCACACGCACGGGGCACGGCTCTGGTGTCGGCGTACCGGTGCAGCGGTCTGTTGCGCAGACGGTGAGGGCGCGGTCTGTCCCGGTCAGGCGAGCCGCAAGTCGATCCAGGGAATGGTGTCTCCGGGCAGCAGGTACCGCTCGGTCTCAACGAAGCCGTGCTTGAGCGCGAACCGCAGTCCGTCCTCGTTGGAGGACCGGACGACGGTCTCGATCACCTCGGCCCCCAGTTGCCGGGCCCGGGTGAGCCCGCGCGCATAGAGTTCCTCGCCGAACCCCCGCCTGCGGTGAGCGGCGAGCACGCGGGCGATGACAGTGGCCGCCGGTGTTTCGTCCGTCGGCGGGCGTACCGTGCTGCAGCCCACAAGCTCGTCATCGAGATACGCGATCTCCAGGTGGTTGCGCCGAGCGCGCTCCCGTACCTCGTCCAATGAGAGGGAATGGGCAGGAATGATCACGTTGTGGGCGTACTGCCAGTCCCCACCGGATCAGATGTCGATCTGGGTCAGCCCAGGGTAGATGTCGTGCCAGCGGTAGCGACGGCAGTGGAAGTGCCAGTAGGCGAAGGCCGTCATATAGCGGTTGAGGTGCGGGCGCTGCTCGTCCGTGGCAAGGTCCAGGACGCGGCGGTAGGCGGCCAGGCCGCTGTCGAGGCTCCGGCGGTAGGCGGCGAGGTAGGGGATGTTCTCGCTCACCGAGCGGCGGTAGATCCGGCTGGCGAGGAAGTCCTCGCCGTGCACCGCCTCCTTGTAGAAGGACAGGACGTCGTTGGCGTCGTTGAGGAACGCGACACAGGAGCTCAGCGCCGCCGACCAGAATGCCCGATTCCGGGGGGCGCTCAGGCAGGGGCCGGCGAAATGAAGTGAGGTGAACCAGAACTGGGAGAAGCCGTTGAAGACGCGGACGAAGTCGCTGTCGATCTCGTCGGACGCCTCCGGCGTGAACTCCGCCTCCATGAGGACGCCGGTGATCGCGTTGTAGAAGAAGGTCTTGAAGGCGGCGAGGAACGTCGGATCGCAGAACCGCGCGACCTCGTCGAACATATGCCTGATGTACCGGGCGTTCGGCGAGGATGCGCATGGCCCGGGCAGCATGCCACCCCGCAGGATGACTTCGGCCTCTGCGGGGTCGTGGCAGCACACGTCATCGACATTGGTGGTGAATACCCAGATGCGATCGAGGGCGAGCGCGAGCGCATCGTCGGCGATGGGCACCATCAGGGCGCGCATCAGTGTGATGTTGTTGGTGGTGGCGGCGGGGACAGTGACGCCGAACGCCGCGAACTCGATGGTGAGCAGCGCGGCGTCGGCGCGGGCCTGGTCGAGGTCGACGAGCGGGTCGAAGGGTTCGGTGAGGGCGATCATCTCGTCGACGAGACCGGAGGCGAGGACACTGGCAACCATGGCGCGGTGGCGCGGATCGGGGACGATCTCGAGGCCGCTCCGCGGGGTGTAGTGGAGGGTGTCAACGCCAGGTGGCCGGGGGTTCCTGACCGTGCGACAGCCTGTCCAGTCCACACCGCTTCCTTCCGTACGTCGGTTTCCGGTCCAAGGCGCGTACAGATGTGCCTTTGGGCCACGCTGGATACTCACACGGTTGGTCTCGTCACTGGCTGTAAACGAGACCTCGTGAACTCGACCGGGCGTACCCCGCACAAACGGGTTGACGGGAAACGCCCGCAGGCGCTCCCGCGTGGCGGCGAAGGCGCGTCCAGGTCCGCGTGACCGTCAGATGAGCGGCGGCCGGCCCAGGCCCGTCATCCGCCACACCGTCCGCCACCACATGGGCCGCCGTGGCGGGCACGGGACGCGGACGCCCTCACGCCCGCGCTGGCCCCTGCTCTCACGTGCCTCTTGCCAGCGTGGGTTACGCCTGGCCTCGGAAGACCTCGATGAGGCTCGCGTAACTGGCAGGGCTGCGGCCGGCGTCGATGGCGCGTTCGGTCAGGGCCTGGATGCGGGCGGGCCAGTCGGTGTCGATGCCCGCCGCCGCGCTCTCCCGTACCAGGTACTTCATCGTGGCCAGATGGGTTTCAAGGGCCGCGTCCTCGGCCGGGTAGGCGCCGCGATCGATCTGGTCGGCGTAGGCGCTGATGAACTCCGTCACGCTGGAGAGCCACTGGTTGGCGAATGGCGCGAAGGCGGACGCGTCGACCTTCGCGGCGCTCAGCAGGGCGGCCCCGTGCAGGAAGGCGTTCAGCGTGCCCCACATGACGCCGAGCAGTGCCACGTCGTAGAGGGAGGCCAAGCCGGGGTCCTCGCCGAAGAAGACCGCGTTGCCGAGACGCCCCAGGGTGTCCTCGTGGTTGGCGAACGCGTCGGATGATCCGCTGAACAGCAGGAAGGCCTCGGGGCGGCCGATCACCTCGGGGATGGCCATGATCGCGCCGTCCAGGTAGTTGGTGGCCCACGTTGCGGTCTCGCGGGCTTCGTCCGAGGTGCCGGAGGTCAGGTTGACCAGGGTTCGGCCGGCCAGTTCGGCCTGGTTCGGGCCGATCGTGTCGCGGACGGCGGCGGAGTCGGTCAGGCAGACGACGATCAATGAGCTCGCCCGGATGGCGTCGCCGATGGTGGGAGCGACGGTGGCTCCCTGGGCCGCCAGGTCCTGGGCCTTGGCGGGAGTGCGGTTCCAGACGGTCGTCGGATGGCCGGACGTGAGGAAGGCGGTGGCGAGGGCCTTGCCCATCAGCCCCAGCCCGATGACAGTGACGGGTTCGTTGTTCATGGGACGACTGTGCGCGAGGGAGGTTCCGCTCGGTCTCCGGAAAGGTTGCGGCCGGCTCACGGGTAACGTGGCCGTATGCATTTCGGGGTGCTGGGTCCGCTGGAGGTGTGGACGGAGGGCGGGCAACTCGTCCGGGTGCGCGAAACCAGGATCCGTACGCTGCTCACGGCTCTGCTGGTGCGGCGCGGGCACGTCGTCTCGGTGGACCGGCTGATCGATGACCTGTGGGGCGACGCGCCCCCGGCCGGCGACGTCCGCACGTTGCGGTCCAAGGTGTCGCTGCTCAGGCGGACCCTGCAGGACGCCGAGCCGGGCTCCCGTGACCTGGTGGTGTCCAGACCGCCTGGATACCTGCTCCGAGTCGACGGCGACGCGGTTGACGCCGGGCGTTTCGAAGCGCTCCTGATACGGGCTCAGGCCCTCGCCGGCGATCCTCGCGCGAAGGCCGGGCTGCTCACCGAGGCGCTGGCGCTGTGGCGGGGGCCGTCGGCCTTCGCGGATTGCGCGGACGAGCAGTTCGTCCAGGCCGAGGCCCGCCGACTTGAAGAACAGCGACTGGTCGCGCTCGAAGAGCTCGCCGAGGCGCGCCTCGAGCTGGGCGAGCACGGTCTGCTGGCAGCCGAGTTGGGGGAACTGGTCACGGCCCATCCGCTGCACGAGGGGCTGCGCTCGGCGCATGTCCGCGCCCTGTACCGGTCGGGCCGGCAGGACGCGGCGCTGGCGAGCCTCGGTGAGCTCCGCGACCGGCTCCGCGACGACCTCGGCCTCGACCCCGGCCGCGAACTGGCCGAACTGCAGCAGGCGATCGTGCGGCAGGACGCCGCCCTGGCCCCCGGGGTTCCGGCACAGCGGCCACGAGGCAACCTTCCCGCCCCGCTCACGGACTTGATAGGCCGCACCGAGGAGGTGCGCCGGATCGGCGAACTGCTCGAATCCGAGCGGCTGGTGACGCTGACCGGAATCGGCGGGGTCGGCAAGACCCGGCTGGCACTGGAAACGGCTGCGCGCCGGGCCAAGGCCCTCCCGGACGGCGCCTGGCTGGTGGAGCTCGCTGCCGCACGCAACGGCGCCGACTTACACGAGGCCGTCGCGGCGGTGCTCGAACTGCGGGACGACGTCCACGCCGCGGCCCGGCCGCTCGCCGACCGGCTCACCGACGCCGTCGCGGGGCGGCGCATGCTGCTCGTACTCGACAACTGCGAGCACATCGTGGAGCCGGTCGCCGAGCTGGCCGCGCGGCTGCTCCGCGCCGCACCTGGACTCCGCATCCTGGCCACGAGCCAGGAACCGCTGGCGGTCACCGGCGAGCACGCCTGGCCCGTCCCTCCGCTGGACCTGCCCGAACCCGGCGCCGACCGGCCGGAAGAGTCGAACGCCGTGCGGCTGTTCGTGGCCCGCGCCGCGGCCGCCGTCCCCGGCTTCGCCCTGGAGCCCGACAACACGGAGGCCATAGCGGCGATCTGCCGCCGCCTGGACGGAATCCCGCTCGCGCTGGAGATGGCCGCCGCCCGGGTACGCGTCATGCACGTGGGAGACCTCGCCGACCGCCTCGACGACCGCTTCCGGGTTCTCGCGGCGCACCTACGCGGAGTACCGGCCCGGCAGCGCACACTGCGCGCGATGATCGACTGGAGCTGGGGACTGCTCACCGAGACCGAGCAGGTGGTGCTGCGCCGACTGGCCGTGCCCGCGGACGGCTGCACCCTGCAGGCCGCCGAGGCGGTGTGCGCGGGCGAGAACGTGCGGACCGAAGACGTCCTCGGTCTGATCGGACGGCTCGTCGACCGGTCCCTGGTCGTCCACCACGACGGCCGGTACCGGCTCCTGGAGTCGGTCGCGGCCTACTGCCTGGAACGGCTCGTCGAGTCCGGCGACGAACAGCGCGTCCGTGACCGCCACCTCGCCTGCTACGTCGACTTCGCCGAACACGCCGCCCCCCGGTTGCGGGGCCACCACCAGCGGCTCTGGCTGGACCGCATGGACGCCGAGGCCGCCAACCTGCGTGCCGCCCTCGCACACGGCGTCCGCAGGGACCGTGCGGACGCGACCCTTCGGCTGGTGAACGCGACCGGGTGGTTCTGGTTCCTGCGCGGCCGCTTCGCCGAAGCCAGACGCTCACTCGACCTCGCCCTGTCGACCGGGGGCGACTCCAGGCTCAGGACTTCGGCCCGCGCCTGGCGGGCCGGCATGTCACTGCTGCTCTTCGACGCTCCCGACAACGAGAGCCAACCCGTGCTCGACCTCTACGACCAGGGCGACGATCCCGCCGGACGGGCCCGGGCCCGGTGGTTCGTCGCGTTGAGCAAGGTAGGGTTCGGCGACCCGGAGGCGACATTCGCCCTCGCCGACCAGGCCCATGCCGAATTCCGCGCCCTGGACGACCCCTGGGGAACGGCCGCCGCCCTCTCCGTCCGGGCCGAAGTCGCCCTGTACCAGGGGAAGCCGGACACCGCGCGTGCCGACGCGGAGCACGCCGGCAGGCTGTTCCGGAAACTCGGCGACAGCTGGGGCGAGCTGCAGACCATCGTCACCCTCGGCGACCTTGCCGAATTCACCGGCGACTACGACACGGCAGAACACCTGCGCCGGGAGGGGCTCGGGCTGGCGGAACATCTGAAGCTGTGGAACGAGACGTCCAAATTGCTGGCGCGGCTGGGACGTACCGCGCTGCTCATCGGCGACCTCGACCACGCCGAAACCCTTCACAGACAGGCCAAGCAGCTCGCGGCCGCGCATTCCTACCAGCGCGGCGAGGAATTCGCGGAGGTCGGCCTGGCTCTGGTAGCGCGGCGCCAGGGCAGGCTGGACGACGCCGAAACCCACCTGCGCGCGTGGCTCGAATGGTGCCGCCGCTGGGACGGCGACCTCGGAGTCGCGTTCATCCTGGCCGAACTGGGTTTCATCGCCGAACAGCGGGGCGAAGCCGACACCGCGCTGACGTTGCACCAGGAAGGCCTGGAGTACGCCCAGCGCACCGGCGACCGACGGACTCTCGCACGCGCCTTCGAAGGCCTCGCCGGCGCCTACGCCCTCACAGGCGACCACGAAACAGCCGCCCGGCTGCTGGATACGGCGGCCGCGACACGCGAGGCCGTCGGCTTGCCGCTTCCCACCGCGGAACGCGCCGACGTCGATCGAATCACCGCGGCCGTCCGCCATCTACGAGCGCAGCTGCCGCAGCGCGTCAGCCAACGTCACGGTGCTGTCGCTCATTGAGCAGACCTCCAGCCAAGACAGGTACCCGTTCCGAGCGAACGCCAGGACCTCGCCAATGCAGTGCTCTTCCGCGTCGTAGAGCTGCGCCTCGGCCGCCACCACCGTGCCGGCGGGAGACGGCGCGGCCGCTACGGCGTCCGAATCCAGGTCGAAGTACGTCGTACCGCAGCCGCATGTGCAGCGTCCGGACACCCGTAGGTGCGGTATTTGTCGGCGGAGCGCGAGGTGGATCGCGTCCTCCGTCCCCAGAAGGACGTCGAGTGCGTCGGCAACATCGGAGGGCAACCCTAGCGTCATGCCCGCACCGTATCTGACCTGGAACGTTTCAGGTGCCGGGCCCAGCCGGGACCCGTCCTCGATGGGCGGCATCCCGGCCGGACCGACTAGCGTCGGCCGCCGGCGTGACGACCCCGCCTCACTTCAGGTGCCGGACGAAGAATCGGGCGCCGTCGTCCACCTCGAACCAGGGGGTGCCGGCGTGCCCGCCCAGATTGGCGTGCAGCGTCTTCTCCCTGGTGCCGAAGGCGTCGAACAGGTCCAGGGCCCGCTGCCGGGGGTTCCCTTCGTCGTCCCACTGCAGCAGGAACTGCAGCGGAACGGTGACCTGCCGGGCTTCCTCGCGCTGGGCGCGGGGCACGTATCCCCCGGCGAAGAAGCCGGCGGCCTGGATGCGCGGTTCGACCACCGCCAGCCGGATGCCGATGGCGGTCATCCCCGAGTACCCGACCGGGCCGCTGATTTCGGGCAGCGACAGGAGGGCGTCGAGGGTGGTCCGCCATTCCGGCACCGCCTTCTCGACCAGCGGGACGATGAAGGACTCGAAGATCTCGTCGACCGGCTCGCCGGCCGCCATCGCCCGGCGGAGGTCGGCTCGGGCCTGCTCATCGATGGTGGAACGGGGCCGGCCACCGTGCCCGGGATGGTCGATGGCGGCCACCGCGAAGCCGTGCTCCGCCGCGAGGTGCCGGGCCCGGGCCACCAGCCGCGGTTCCTGCTTGTGCAAGCCGCCGTTGTGGCCGATCAGGATCAGCGGGGCCGGCGCGGATCCGGGCGTCCACAGGATGCCGGGGATCTCGCCGAGGGTGAATTCGCGTTCGAGGACGCCGTCGTCGAGGCGCTGTTCGGAAGTGAATCGCATGGTCGTGCCCTTCGGGAGTGCTCTTGAACGGCGCTCCCGGACGACCTATCGCCCGACCGTGACCCCGGAGGAGAGCACCCATGTCGATACGTTCACGGGTACCACCTCCTCGTTCTCCAGCACGGCCTTGGGGAAGGTAGCAGCGGTCGCCGTGGTCCGCCAAACGGGTTTTGGGGCGGCGGCTCCTTGGTCGGATGCAGCGGAGCCACTCGCCGTCCCCACCGGCCGGCATGGCTCCGATCGGGTGAAATACGGGTGAAGCTCCGGCGCGCCGCAGGTGCCGCCGCATCTGAAGAAACGATCGGGCCTTGGTACGACGGGCGCGTTCCCACGCGACCGAAAGGTGCTCGCCATGCTTCGCACAACCTGCAACGCGCCAGAGCCAGGGACGCCCCAGCAGCCGAAACCCCGCCGTCGGCGCGGTCTGGGGGTGCTGCTCACCGGACTCCTGATGGCCGCCGCGCTGCCTCTGGTCGCCGGGGCCCCGCAGGCCCGGGCCGCCGTCGGGATCGACGAATACCCCGTACCCACCCCCAGCACCCCGGTCGGCATCACCACCGGCCCGGACGGCAACCTGTGGTTCACCGAGGCGGTCGGCAACAAGATCGGCCGGATGAGCCCGACGGGCACCCTCATCGCCGAGTACCCGCTGCCCGGCGAGTTCAGCACCCCGCACGACATCACCACCGGCCCGGACGGGAACGTCTGGTTCACCATGCAGCACTTCGACTCCCGGGTCGGGAAGATCGACACGAACGGCACGGTCACCGAATACCCCCTCCCCGACCAGTTCGTCGAGCCCACCGGCATCACCACCGGCCCGGACGGGGCCATGTGGTTCACCGAGCAGAACGCCCACCGGATCGCCCGCATCACCACCGCCGGCGCCGTCACCGAGTACCCGCTGCCGGCCGGCTCCGGCCAGCCGTCCTACATCACCACCGGGCCGGACGGGAACCTCTGGTTCACCGAGATCGGCGACAACCTCATCGGCCGCATGACCCCGTCCGGCGTCGTCACCGAGTTCCCGGTCCCCGGCGGCGGAGGCCCGACCGACATCACCGCCGGCCCTGACGGGAACCTCTGGTTCACCGTGTTCGGCGGCAACCGGATCGGCCGGATCACCCCGTCCGGCGTGATCACCCAGTACGCCGTACCGGACAACGGCCTCGCGCCCCAGCCCCAGGACATCGTCGCCGGACCGGACGACAGCCTGTGGTTCACCGAACGCAACAGCGGGCAGATCGGGCGGATCAGCACGTCCGGCGTCATCGCCATGTTCCCCCTGCCCTCCTCGGAGCGCGGCCCCTGGGGCATCACCAAGGGCCCGGACGACGACATCTGGTTCGCCGAGACGTCCAGCTTCATCGGGCACCTCCACCTGAGCGACGCCGACCTGGCCGTCGCGAAGTCCGACGCGGGCTCCGACCCCGTCGTGGAGGGCCAGAACGTGACGTACACGCTCACCGCGACGAACAACGGCCCGCAGACGGCCGAGGGGGTCGTCCTCCAGGACACCCTCCCGGCCGGGCTGCAGTTCGTCTCGGCGTCCCCCGGGTGCACCGCGTCCGGCACCACCCCGGACGTCGTCACCTGTGGCATCGGCGCCCTCACCGCCGGAGCGAGCGCCGCGCGGACCATCACCGCCACGGCCACGACCGAGGACATCGCCGTCGACACGGCGGGCGTGGCCGGTGCGGTCTCCGACCCGGCCCCGGCCAACGACATCGCGACGGAGACCACCACCGTCGACGCGGTCACCTGCTTCGGCCAACAGCCCACCATCACCGGCACCCCCGGCAACGACAACATCAACGGCACGCCCGCACGCGATGTCATCCTCGCCCACGGCGGCGACGACACCATCAACGGCCTCGCGGGCGACGACCTCGTGTGCGGCGGCCCCGGGGCGGACCGGGTCACCGGCGGGCCCGGCAGCGACCGCATCGCGGGCGGCGCGGGCGACGACGTCCTCCGCGGCTCCCCGGGCAATGACACCATCACCGGCGGCCCCGGCGACGACTTCCTGTTCGGCGACGTCGGCAACGACAACCTCGACGGCGGCCCGGGTACGAACACCAACAACGGCGGTCCCGGCACCGACGTCTGCGCCAACCCCGGAACGGGCCCCGGCTGCCCCTGACCTGACGCCGACGGGGTGCTCCCGAGACCGGGCCCCGGACCCGGACCGGGAGCACCCCGCCCCGCCCCCAGGCCGAGCCGTCGAGCAGGGAGGCGAACAGCTCCGGGTGCGGGTGGACAGCCTTCCGCTTCGCCGTCAGGTGCCCTGACCTCGAAGAAGTCCGACAAGTGGTCACGCCTGCCGGCGGTGTGCGTCCTGTGAGGGCGGGGCCGCCATGGGTGTGGCCATGTCGAGGAGGACCATGGCGTCGTGATCGGGGGTGCCGGGTTCGGCGGTGTAGACGCCGAGGCGTTGGCCGGGCGTGCCGTCGAGGAACATGGACTGGCCTGTGAGGTTCATGGTGCCGACCTGAGGGTGGTGGAAGGTCTTGCGGGCGGGCTTGTCGCCGGTGACCTCGTAGCGTTCCCAGAGCCGCGCGAAGTCGGGGCTTTTGACGAGGAGTTCGCCTACGAGGCTGGTCAGGTCGGGGGCGTCGGGGATGGTGCCGGCGGTGGCGCGCAGGCGGACGACGCAGGCGCGGACCTGACGGTCCCAGTCGGGGAACAGCTCGCGCGAGGTGGGGTGGAGGAAGAGGTAGCGGGCGAGGTTGCGCTGCTTGACCGGCCAGTCGGCCAGGCCCGCGTAGAGGGCGAGCCCGCCGGGGTTGGAGGCGAGGAAGTCCATGCTGCGGCTGACGATGTACGCGGGGTTGGGGCGCATCGTCTCCAGCAGCAGCTTGAGATGGGGTCGTACCGTACGGCTGGGCGGGGGCGGCGGCTCGGGGGCGTAGCGCGCGGCGTGGACGGCGAGGTCGCGCAGGTGCTGGTGTTCCTGGTCGTCGAGGCGGAGCGCGCGGGCGAGGGCGTCGAGGACGGCGGGGCTGGGACGGGTCTCCTTGCCGCGCTCCAGGCGCACGTAGTAGTCGATGCTGATCCCCGCCAGGGTCGCGAGCTCTTCCCGGCGCAGGCCCGGGGTGCGGCGCAGGCCCGCGCCGATGGCGAGGCCGACCTGTTCGGGGCGTGTCCGGGTACGGCGGGCCCGCAGGAAGCGGCCCAGTTCCGTGCCGCCGCCTTCGTTGCCGGGGGTGGTGGGCTCGTGTGCCATGGGTTCAGTGTCACACCGCTGTGACCTGGGCGGCAGCGCGGTGGGGGGCCCCGTCACTCCCCCGAACAGCCCGGCCTGCCACGGAGCGGGAAACGGCGCGAAGGTGGTGGAACGCCAGCCTCCCCTCGCTTGCGGAGATGCTCGATGTCGTCGATGTACCAGGCTCCCGCACCTCCGCAGAACGGAAGAACGATGCAGTACGTCACCCTCAACAACGGCGTCCAGATGCCCATCCTCGGCTTCGGCGTCTACCAGATCCCGCCGGAGCAGACCGAGCAGGCCGTCACCGAGGCCCTCGCCGCGGGCTACCGCCTGCTGGACACGGCCGCCGCCTACGGCAACGAGGAGGCGGTCGGCCGCGCGATCAAGAAGAGCGGCATCCCGCGCGAGGAACTCTTCGTCACCACCAAGCTGTGGGTCCAGGACGCTCCCGCCGAGGACAACACCCGGCGCGCCTTCGAGACCTCCCTGACCGGGCTCGGTCTCGACCACCTCGACCTGTATCTGATGCACCAGCCCTTCGGCGACGTGTACGGCCAGTGGCGCGCCATGGAGGCCCTCAACGGTGAGGGCCTGGCGAAGGCGATCGGCGTCGCCAACTTCTACCCCGACCGGCTGATCGACCTGGTCCTCAACAACGAGGTCACGCCCGCGGTCAACCAGATCGAGACCCACCCCTTCTTCCAGCGCGCCGGCTACCAGGACCTCATGCGCGAACGGGGGGTGCAGACGCAGTCCTGGGGCGGCTTCGCCGAGGGCAAGAACGACCTGTTCGGCAACCCGCTCCTGGCCGGGATCGGCCGGGAGTACGACAAGTCCGTCGCGCAGGCCGTGCTGCGCTGGCTGACCCAGCGCGGCGTCGTCGCCATCCCCAAGTCCGTCCGCGCCGAGCGCATGGCCGAGAACATCGACATCTTCGACTTCGAACTCACCGACGAGCAGATGGCGGCCATCGCCACCCTCGACACCGGCAGCACCCTCTTCTTCGACCACCACGACCCCGAGATGGTCGACTGGCTCGCCAAGCGCCGCCTCGACGCCTGACACCACCGTATGCCCGGCACCACCAGAAGCGGCGCGGATGGCCCCGACCCCTCAGGGCCATCCGCGCCGACCGCGCACACCCCGAACGGGACAGGACCTACATGTGCGGCTGGTTGTAGTACCGGCCGAACTGTTCCAGGTAGGACGGCTCGCCGCCGTGTTTGGACTCCTCGAACTCGGGAGCGTCCTTGATCTGGTCCTTGGTCCGGTCGACGTAGACCTTCTCCTCCACCATGTCGATCACCCTGATCGTGCCGGCGGGCAGCAGGACGTGCTTGCCGAAGATCCACACCCCGGTGTCCACGACCACGTAGGAGGCACCGACCTCCTCCGAATGCTTGCTGATCTTGCCGATGCCGCCGTCCGTGGCCTCGACCTTGTAGCCGACGATGTCAGTGCCGCGCTGGTATCCCGTCTCCGGACGGTACCCCCAGATGTCGAACTCCGTCACAGCAGACCTCCTTCATCATGCGCGCCCTGCCGTTTCAGTGGCCGAGGGCGCGCTTCAGCTCTGCCTTGTCCATCTTCGAACGGCCCTCGATACCCCGCTGCTTGGCCTCGTTGTACAGCTGTTCCTTGGTGGGACCCTGCGCACCGCTGTGCGAGCGCTGCCCACCGCGCTTGGAAGACGACATGTCGTGGGTGGAGGACCGGCTCGCCGTCTTCGACTCACCGGAGCGGGCACGTTCCTTGCTGACCGTGCGGGCCGCGATCTCCTTGGCACGCTTCGTGCTCTCGCCGCGCTGCTCGGCACTCTCCTTGATGTGCTCGTACTGCCGTTCCCGCTTGGGGCTGGAACCACGAGGCATGACGACCTCCTCAGCTCGTGTTGTGCGCGGTGGCCGGGCCGCTGGGCCCGCCCTGCGCCTTCCCGTCGAGGGCCACCTCATTCAGAACGGTGACCACCTGCTTTCGGGTGGGCCCGGTCATGTGAGGAAGGGACGGGTTGCGGTCAGATCGAGGAGCCGTTCGACGGCTCGGCCGGCCCGGGTGATGCGCATGCGGCGGCCGGCACTCAGCGCGGCCGCACTGGCGGCCAAGAGGACGTTGAGGCCTGCGCAGTCGCAGAACGTGACCCGGCTCAGGTCGAGGAGGAGGGTGCCGCGGTGGGAGACGAGCGCGGTCTGGAGGGCCTCGCGCAGGAGTGCGGCGTCGTCGAAGTCGATCTCGCCGCTCACCCGGACGCGGACGGTCCCTGATGGCGAACCGGGCGTCACTACGACTTCCAGGCCGGCGGCTTCCGGGGTGTCCGGTCGGCCGGCGCACACGATGGCGGCCATGGCTGCCTCCCCACACGCTCTGGGGCTGCTGGTGCTTCCATCAGCATCGTCGACACCGAACGGGCATACGTCAAGAATTACGTGAAAAACAGGACGTATATACAAAAACGAGGCATGCTGGAGTCATGGCTGCCGAAGCACTTCCCAGAGCCCCCTGGACGTTCCTGACCAGCCACGCGCGCGTCCTGCTGGTCCTCGCCAAGGATCCGGAGGTCCGCCTGAGGGAGGTCGCCGCGACCTGCGTACTGACCGAGCGGACCGTGCAGACGATCGTCGCCGACCTGGAGCAGGAGGGATACCTCACCCGGGTACGCACCGGGCGCCGCAATCACTACCGGATCACTCCCGGAGCCAAGTTCCGCCACCCCGCCGAAGCGGGGCGCGACATCGCCGGCCTCCTCGCCCTCTTCGAAGACAACCCGCCCCCGGCCCCCGCGGCGCGCACAGCCCGCCGTGAAGCGCAGCGGGCCTGACCGAACACGCGGCAGGGAAGCCGGGCCCGGGGCCTACGTAGGTCAGGTGTTCAGGAGGCGGTTGAAGAACGACCGGTAGTGCTGCAGCGCCAGTCGCAGGTCTTCGGTCGCGACCTGTTCGCCCTGGCTCCACTGCTCCTCCAACCCCTGCTTGTGGGCGGAGAACGAACGGGCAAGGGTCTGCATCACCTCGGCGACCAGGGCGTCCGCCGACCTGACGGCCTCCTGCGGGTCGTCGACGAACCGGCCCTGGATCTCGCTCCATGCCTTGTGGTACTCCGCGGTCTCCTCGGCACCCAGCAGTGGCTCATCGACACCGGCCTGCCCTGAGCCGGTCTCCGATCCGCTGTCCGCCGGGAGACCCTCCCCGCTTTCGCGGGTCTCGCGCTCCTCGCCAGCCGCCTCCGCGGTGGCCTCCCCCGGGTACACGGGCGGCGTCCGCCCGTCGGCCGGCGCGCCGAATTCGGCGTCCGTGCCGGTGCCTGTGCCGGTGCCTGTGCCGGTGCCTGTGCCGGCCTCCGAAGCCGACACCGGATGGGCGATGTCCTCCGTCGTGATGCCGGCGTCTCCGACTCGATCGTTGCTGCTTGCGTGGTTCTGCATCTCACCGGCTCCTCTGGTCACTCAGTAGGTCGTCGAACAGGGCGCGGTAGTGCACCATCGCCCCTCGGAGTTCCTCGGTCGTCGTCCGTTGATCAGCGCTGCGCACCTTGACGTCGTGGGCGGCCCGGTAGTGCTCCAGGGTGCGGCCGTGTTCGACCGAGAGGTCACGCAGCTGACCGCGGTAGTCGTCCGTGGGATACCCCCGCTCCGCCATGAGTCGCGACACCAGTGCGTCGGCCTCCTCCACGGAGCCTTCCGGTCGGTCTACGAAATGCTCTTGGACGCTGCTCCATTCGACGGCGTACTGGTCTCGCCGCTCAGCGGGCAGCTCCTTGATCTCAAGCTTGTCGTGGCGTTCCTCGCGTGCCCTCAGCTCGCGGTCGGCTGCCATGCGGCCGCCCTCCGCCTCGACCGTGCGGTTGTACTCGGGTCCGAACTGGTTCTGCAGATGGCGTCGGCGCGCCGCCATCCACAATCCGGCCACGAGCGCGATCACGACGACGGCTGCGATGGCAATGACGACTATGAGCGTGCTGGTTGACATGGTTGGCCTCCATCCTGGGCCTCATCTGGCTTCATTCACATCGGGGTTGTCGGGCTTGTCGGGGTTGTCGGCGAACGGGCTGGTGTCGATGTGCGCGAGCAGGTCGGCCGGGTGCCGGTATACCGCTCGGGCCCCGGCCTCTTCGAGGTCGCGCCGCGGGATGCCGCCGCAGAGGAGTCCCACGCACGCGACGCCGGCGCGGGAGCCCGCCTCCATGTCCCAGACGGTGTCGCCGACGAATACGGCGCCATGCGCGGGAGCGTCTGCGAGGCCGAGGGCGTGCTGCACCGGGTCCGGTGCGGGCTTGCCCTCGTCGACGTCGTCGGAACTCGACGTCGCGGTAATGGCGTCATCGGCGCCGACGGCCCTTCTGAGAGCGTCGAGCTCGGCATCCTTCGCCGAGGTCACGAGCACGACCCGCCAACCCCGTCGGTCCAGCGCGCGCAGCAGCTCGGCTGCCGAGTCCAGCGGGGGCAGCCGGTCGAAGTACGTGCCGTAGAGGGTGGTGTGGGCGGCGCTCAGCGTGTCGTCCTCGCTCGTGTCCCGGTCCTCGCCCAGCAGGTGCGCGAGGAGGTCCTCGCCGGGGAGTCCGATCGCGCGGTGGATGTCGTGCATCGCGACGTCGTGGCCCGCCTGTCGCAGGGCCTCCCACCAGCAGACGACATGCAGGTGATTGGTATCGGCCAGGGTGCCGTCGACGTCGAACAGAGCGGCACGGTTCATGTCCGCCTCCCGCAGGGCTCAGCGGCCGAGCGTTGCTTGCGCTCGGCCCCGTTCGCGGAGAAGGCCGTTCTCACAGCTCCCCCAGGGCGGGCAGCAGCTTCGTCGCCGACCAGTCCAGGAAGGGTTCCTGCTGGTCGCCGCCGATCTGGACGAGGGCGATCTCGGTGAATCCGGCATCGACGTAGGGGCGTACCGCATCGACGAAGGCGTCCACGTCGTCGCCGCAGGGGATGGCATGCGCGACGTCCTCGGGCCGGGTGTGCTGCGAGGCCTGGGCGAAGCCCGCGGGACCGGGGAGTTCCGCGTTGACCTTCCAGCCGCCGAGCGCCCAGCGGAACTGGTCGTGCGCCCGGGCCACGGCCGCGTCGCGGTCGGGGTCGTAGGAGACGGGGAGCTGGCCCACCCCTGGTTTGCCGGAGCCTCCGTACGCGCCGAACGCGGTCAGCAGCTCCTTCTTCGGTTCGGTGGCGATGAGCAGGTCACCGTAGCGGCCCGCGATCTCGCAGGAGCGGTCTCCGGAGACGGCGATCCCGATCGGGGGCGGATCGTCGGGGAGGTCCCAGAGTCTGGCGTTCTCGACGTCGAAATGGGCGCCGTGGTGGCTGACGTACCCACCGGCGAACAGGGAGCGGATGATCCCCACCGCTTCCTCGAGCATGTCCAGGCGGACGTGCGCGGCGGGCCAGCCCGCGCCGACGATGTGCTCGTTGAGGTTCTCGCCCGAGCCGAGGCCCAGCCGGAAGCGCCCCTGGGACAGGAGCTGCATCGTGGCCGCCTTCTGGGCGATCACCGCGGGGTGGTAGCGGAAGGTCGGGCAGGTCACGTACGTCATGAGCGGGATCCGGGAGGTGGCCTGCGCGGCGGCGCCCAGGACGCTCCACGCGTAGGGCGCGTGCCCTTGGGCCTCCAGCCAGGGGAAGGAGTGGTCGGAGATGACGGAGAAGTCGAACCCGGCCCGCTCGGCACCCACCACGTGGTCGACCAGTTCCCGGGGCCCGGCCTGCTCGGTCATCATCGTGTACCCGATTTGCACCATACGGGGCGCCTTACCGCTTCGGCCCCGTTGAAACGTTGCGACCCGTCCGGGTGAGGCGAGGTTGCGGCTCGTGATCGGTCCGGCGGATCGCGCTGGTGCCCTCCCGATCACAGCCCCGCCCGTGGCCTCAGGCCGGGTGACCGGGCTCCAGATGACGCAGCTCCCGGTACCGGAGCAGCGGGGGCGGCGGGCCCTCGTTCTGCGGGCACACTGCCACGGGTGCCAGGAGGAAGCCCACGTGGTCGCCGCCCTCGATCCGCCCTTCGATCCGGCCGGTGAACCACGTGGAGAGCTGCTCCAGAACCGGACTGCCTGCCTCTCCCGGATGCCAGACGACCGTTGCGAACTTGTCCACCCGGTCGCCCGTCTCCCCTCCGAAGAGCTCCGCCAACGCCCGGTCGTCCCGGTGGAGCAGGTGCACGGTGAGGTACTCGGCCTCGCGCGCGACGCGGTAGGTGTGGTTGGCGATCGACAGCCAGACGGCGAACCTCGGAGGGTCGATGGAACACTGCGAGGCGAATCCCACGAGGCAGCCCGCCCGCTCGCCGCCGGATGCGGCAGTGACCACGTACATCGGGCCGTCGAGAACGTCGGTGAAGGGGTCGAGCTCCGTCACATCGCCTCCGCCGCTCAGAGCAGCGCCTCCAGCCTGATGGGCAGGTCCGTCAGACGCTTGCCGGTGGCGTTGAACACCGCGTTCCCGATGGCTGCCGGGACTCCCACGATGGTGATCTCCCCCAGCCCCTTGACCCCGATGGGATCTGCCAGGGGGTCCTCGGTGTCGATGAACGCGGCGTCCAGTTCGGGAACGTCGGCGTTGACCGGGACCAGGTAGTCGGCCAGGCCCGCGTTGACGATCCGGCCGTCGCGGTGGTCCGTGGCCGTGCCCTCCAGCAGGGCCATGCCGATCCCGCCCACCATGCCTCCGATGGCCTGGCTGTGGGCCAGTTTGGGGCTGATCACGCGGCCCACGTCGTAGGCCGCGAACATGCGGCGGATCCGGACGAGCCCGAGGAGCGGGTCGACCGACACTTCGGCGAAGACGGCGCCGTAGCCGTAGCTGGAGATCCTCTGGTCGGTGTCGCCGGGACCCCAGGTGGCGGTGGCCTCCAGGCCGGGCAGGCCGGCGCGGCCTAGGATCTCGCGGTAGCTGTCGGCGGCGCCGTTCGCCCCGGTGCTGAGCCGGCCGTCGCGGACGGTGATCTTGGCGGGGTCAGCTCGGTACAGGGGCGAGGCGGGGTCCGCCACCGCGACCCGGGCGCGCGACCCGACCTGGCGGCGGTTGTTGTGGTACGAGGCGGTGGCCATGCCCATGCCGATCAGCAGGTCGCCGTCCCTGCGGTCGCCGGGTGCCGCAGCGCGCCGCGACCATCCGAAGCGGCGGGCTCCGAGGTCGTAGCACTCGCGCAGCCTGCGGGTGGAGAAGGGCAGGCGGGTCACCTCGTCGCGGGTGGGTTCGTTGCGGAGCCGTAGCTCGATGGGATCGATGCCCAGGTCGTGCGCCAGTTGGTCCACGGCGGTTTCGAGGGCGAAGGCGCTGCTGACGACGCCCGGGCCGCGCATGGACGCGGGTGACTGGGTGTCGATGGCGGTGAGCCGGTACCGGGTCCTCGTGTGGGGGACACCGTAGAAGAACTTCGGCAGGTCGGTGAGGCCTTCCTCGTACTGCTCGTAGCGCGAAGTCTCCGTGCGGACCTCGTAGATGAGGCTCTCGATGCGTCCCGTCGTGCCCGCCCCGAGCGCGAGGCGCTGCCGGCTGGCGGGCCGGTAGCCGGTGCCGTAGTAGGACTGGCGCCTCGACAGCACTACCTTGACGGGCCGTCTGGCGTGCCGCGCCGCGAACGCGGCCAGGACGACGTGGTCGTAGGCACGGATGGCGCTGCCGAACCCGCCGCCGACGTACTCGCAGTGCACCCGGACGTCCTGTTCGGAGATGCCGAGCGCGCCGGCCACGGAGCGGGCCGCGCCCTGGACCCACTGGGACTTGTCCCAGAGCGTGAGCTTGTCGCCCTCCCACCTCGCGATGGTCGAGGGCAGCTCGATCGGGTTGTGGTTCTCCCGGCTGATGGTGAATTCGAGGTCCACCTTGGCGTGTGCGGATCCGAGGGCGCCGTCAGGGTCGCCGCGGCTGTAGTCCGGGTTCGACGGCGCCGTGACGGACATTGCGCGGGGGTCGTCGAAGTCGGTGAGGGTCGGCCGCCGGTCGTAGGCCGCTTCGACGAGGGAGGCGCCGTGGGCCGCGGCCTCCGCCGTCGTGGCCAGCACGACGGCGATCGGCTGGCCGTAGAACGTCAGCTCGGTCACCGAGTGGGCGAGGTTCAAGGAGCTGAAGTCGGTGAGGACGTGCAGGACGCCGGGATGGGCGCGGGCCGCGTCCGTGGCGATGGCGGAGACCTTGCCGCGAGCCGCGGCGGCGTTGACGATGACGCCGTACAGCAGACCTTCCGGACGGTGCTCGGCGGCGTACGTCGCGGCGCCCGTGACCTTGAGCCGGGCGTCGCCGCGTGAGAACGGCTGCCCCGCGACGTCGCCGGCCATCACCGGCCTCCGATCGTCGTCAACTGGCGGCGCACGGTCCGCTCCAGGAGCTGGATCTTGAACGCGTTGCCGGACAGTGCCCGTGCGCCGTCAGCGGCGCGCGAGGCGGCCTCGGTCCACGTCGCGCGGCCGGGACGCCCGCCCACCAGCGCCCGTTCCACCCGCGGCAGCCGCCACGGCACGGTGGCGACGCCGCCGACGGCCACGCGAGCGCCCCGGATCACCCCGCCCCTGATGTCCAGCGCCACCGCCGCCGACGCGAGGGCGAATTCGTACGACTGGCGGTCCCTGACCTTCAGGTACCCCGACCGCCGGGTATGGGGGCCGGCGGGGACGTGTACGGAGGTGATGAGTTCACCCGGCCTCAGATCCTGTTCCCGGTACGGGGTGTTCCCCGGCCGCAGGAAGAACTCCGCGACCGGGACCGCCCGGGCGCCGTCCGTGCCCCGCAGATGGACGACGGCGTCCAGGGCCGCCAGCGCCACGGCGAGGTCCGATGGGTGCGTGGCCAGGCAGTGCGCGCTGCCCCCCAGGACCGCTTGCATCCGGTTGTCGCCGTCGATGGCGTCGCACCCCGTGCCGGGGGACCGCCTGTTGCACGCCGAGTGCACGTCCCGGAAGTAGGGCCACCGGGGGCGCTGCATGAGGTTCCCGCCGATGGAGGCCATGTTGCGCAGCTGCGCGGAGGCGCCCAGTTCCAGTGACTGTGCGATGACGGGGTATTGGGAGCGTACGTCCGGGTGCGCGGCGAGTTCGCTCATCCGGACCAGGGCACCCACCCGTAGCCCTTCGGAGGACACGGTGATGTCCCGGTACGGGAGACCGTTGTCTGCTCGATCGCCGTGACGATGTTCGTATAGGCGCCGCAGCGGCAGAGGTTGCCGCTCATCCACTCGCGGACCTCCTCCCGGGAGCGGGCGTGCCCTTCCGCGATGCAAGCCACCCCCGAGACGATTTGGCCCGGTGTGCAGTACCCGCATTGCAACCCGTCGTGGTCGATGAACGCCTGCTGGAGGGGGTGCAGGCGGTCGCCGCGCGAGAGTCCCTCGATGGTGGTGACGCGCGCACCGTCGTGCATGACGGCGAAGGTGAGGCAGGAGTTCACCCTGCGGTCGTCCACCAGGACCGTGCACGCCCCGCAGGCTCCCTGGTCGCAGCCCTTCTTCGTGCCGGGCAGCCCCAGGTGCTCCCGCAGGAGGTCGAGGAGCGACGTTCTGTTGTCCACCACCGCGGACCGCCGCTCCCCGTTGACGGTCAGCCCGACCGTCGTCGTCGTGGCGGCGCCCAGCGGGACCAGGCCCGGGGAAGCGCCGGACGCGCCCCCGGAAAACTGCAGGGGCACCCCCACGGCAGCCGTCGACACGACCAGGAAGCGCCGCCGGCCCATGCGGCCCATGACGGACGCCCCGCCGAACCCACCTGACATGAACCGCGCCTTCCGGTGACCGGGACCGCAGTGTCGACCGCGCACCTCAAGCAGGGCACGGGAAGACGTAGTCGATCATCCAGTGAACACTCAGAGGGAAAGAACCGCTACTCACTGTAGCAGCGGAGCCCGGGGAGCCTTCGAAATGATCACCGCGGCAGTTCCAACACGAAGGCGGTGGCGCCCGGCTCGCTACGCAGGGTCAGGGTGCCGCCGTGCGCGTTCACCAGGGAGCGGGCCACCGCGAGGCCGAGGCCGCTGCCGCCGTTCTCGCGGCTGCGGGCCTTGTCCACGCGGTAGAACCGGTCGAATATCCGGCGCTGGTCGGCGTCCGTGATGCCGGGCCCCGTGTCGGCCACGACCACCCGGGCGGCCCCCGCGTCACGTCCACCGTCACGGACACGCGCGTCCCCGCGGGCGTGTGGACGGCCGCGTTGGTGAGCAGATCGCATCGACGACGCACACCTCCCCGAGGGGGCCGCGGACGCGGTCTTCGCGTGGCTGCGCGAAGTCGACGCCCGGTTCAGCCCGTTCAAGCCCGACAGCGAGGTGTCCCGCCTGGACCGGGGCGAGCTGAGCACCGGCGGCGTCAGCGCCGACCTCGCCCATGTCCTGGAGCTGTGCGAGGAGTACCGCAGGGCGAGCGGCGGGGCCTTCGACATACGGCTGCGGGGCCGGGGACTCGACCCGTGCGCCGTCGTCAAGGGATGGTCGGTGCAGCGCGCCGCCGAGCTGCTGACGGCGGCCGGGGTACGGCGGTTCTGCCTGAACGCCGGCGGCGACATCGTCGCCGCCGGCGGCCCCTGGAGGGTGGGCATACGTCACCCCGAGGGCGCCGGCCGGCTCTGCGCGGCCCACGCCACGCACCCCGACGGGGCACGCCGCCTGAGAGTGGGAACGGCGGGGAGGATCTCACGGAGCGGCCCCCGGGGCCGCTGCGGCCGCTGCCGCCGGACGTACCGGATACGCAGGACGGTGCACCGCTCAGCCGGGACGTGACTCCCCGTGGACCGGCATCCTTCGTCAGCACCTCCGACGTCCGGTAGGGGCATGGAGGAGTACGTGGCGGACGATGGACGTGGCCTCGTTCTGATGGTTGTCCAGCCAGTCGGTGAGGTGTTCGCGGACGACCTCCTGGACGTAGGCGTCCGCTTCGGGATTCCTGAGCCTGGTCCTGGTGGGGCCCTCGAAGACGGGATGGGCGAGTTTTACGGAGACGATCGCGGTCAGGCCCTCGTGGACGGCCCCGGCCGTGATGTCCTCGTCGTCCGCGGACAGTTGCCCCTGCCGGCGCGCGTATTCGTTGACGATGTGCGTGAGCGCAGTACGGAAGCCCTCTTCGTGAGCTCCGCCCTCGCGGGTGCGGGTGCTGTTCGCGAAGGAGTGGAGCTCGCCCGGGGACCAGGTGTTCCACTGCATGGCGACCTGCACGAGGATCGTCTTGCTCTCGTTCTCCGACTCGAAGGCGATGGAGGGAGAGTGGACGAGGCTCGCGGGGTAGGGGTTGAGCCGGGCGACGAAGGCCCGAAGGCCGTCCGCGTGGTGGTGGCGAACCGGGCGCTCCGGACGCTCATCGGTGAGGGAGACGGCCAGGCCCCCGTTGAGGAAGGCCAGTTCCTGGAAGCGCTCCGACAGCGTGGCGAACGAGAACCGGCTGGTCTCGAAGATGTCGGCGTCGGGCAGGAACTCGATCGTGGTGCCGTGTTCGCTCGTCTCCTCGTGCCTCGTCAAGGGGGTGACCGGGATGCCCTTCTCGTACTGCTGGGTCCAACGGTGGCCGGCTCGGTGGACCTCGACCGTGAGGCGGCTCGACAGCGCGTTGACCACGCACAGGCCCAGGCCGGTGAGGCCGCCGGAGACCCCATAGCCGGTGTGGTTCTTTGAGCCGAAGGACAGCTCCGTCAGTTCGAGTTCGACGGCCGACTTGCCGGTGGGCTCCTCCACCTCGACGGGCAGGCCCCGCCCGTTGTCCACGACGCGAATGCCGCCGTCCGCGGTGATCGTGACGCCGATGGCGTCGGCGTGGCCGGCCAGGTGCTCGTCGACGGCGTACGAGACGACTTCGTACACCAGGTGGTGCAGGCCGCGTTCGCCGGTCGAGCCGATGTACATGCCGGGGCGCCTGCGTACCGCCTCGCGGTCTTCGAGTACCTGGATGTGAGTGCCGGCGTACTCGTTCACGTTCGCGGGCTGACTGGGGTTGCCGGACTCGGTCATGAAGCACCCTCCCTGGGCCGTCCTGAGCACGTTTGCGGGCGGAGGTCGCCGAAGGCGCCTACGCTGCTTTCGCGGCGTCGCCCATGTGTGCCCATCCTAGGCATCTGAAGGTAAATGCGCAGGTCAGGCCATGTATGACGAGGTCCCCGGTGGCCGCGTCCACGGCTTTGCCAAAGCCGCCGTTCCGGAGGGCCGCCGCGGGGGGCGGAGCAGCGCGAAGGCCCCGCCGAAGGCTCCCGAGGCGGCGTTCTCGGCGAAGCCGGAGGGCCTTTCCCCACGCATTTTCCGGCATGGCGCTCCTAGAGCCCCCACCGCTTCCACCACCAGGACGCGCCGGCCCCGAAGATGATCGCGTCGGCCCGCGCCGCCAGAGGCGCACGCTATGGACGCCGGGCCATCGGTTTCCCTTACAGGTGTACCGACTACGGCACCGCCTCCGGGCGACCACGGGCAGCCTGGCCGACGAGCAGGACGGCTGGGCTGACATCCCTCACCATCAAGTCTTCCGCGAAAGCCATGTCGTTGGAGAATGCCGCGGGGCAACGTTCTCGAACGACATGGCACGCGAGCAGGTCAGCAGCCGTCTACCCGCCAGGTGAACTGCGACGGGACAGGAAGACGACGGCTGCCCGGACGGTGTGTCAGACCACGGCGAGCCGGTCCACCAGCAGCTCCATCCTCCGCTCGGCTTCCGACGGCGGCAGCCGTCCCGCCCGGGTCAGGGTGGCCAGCCCGTGCAGGGCCGCCCAGAACACCTCGGTGAACAGCCCCGGGTGGACGCCGTCCCCGGCGACCTCGGCGAGGTTCTCCAGAAGGACGGCGAAGGCGTTCTTCAGCGGCTCCGGGGTGTCCTCCTGCGCGAACGCCAGGCCGCCGTCGAGCTGGAACATGGCGTCGTAGACCGCCGGGTTGCGTTCGGCGAAGTCGAGGTAGGCGCGGGCGAGGGCGGTGACCCGGGCGTGCGGGCCGTCCGCGGCGGAGGTTGCGGCCCGCAGCGCCGATGCCATCTCGGCGGCGCCTTCGAGGGCGACGGCGCCGATGATCTCGCGCTTGCCGCGGAAGTGGCTGTAGAGGACGGGCTGGCTGTACTCGATGCGCTCGGCGAGCCGGCGGGTGGTGACTGCGTCCCAGCCCTGCTGCTCGGCGAGTTCGCGGGCCGTCGCCACGATGAGGCGCTCGCGGTCCGCCCGTTCGCGTTCCTTGCGTTGCTGTACCGACATGATTCGATCCTAGCACCGCTAGACAACCGAGCGGCAGTAGTACTAGCGTTGCCTCATCAGCTAGCGGCGCTAGATCCCAGGAGGGGTCATCATGCTCGACGCACTCAAGGTCGTCACCATCGTGGTCGTCGGAGTGATGGTGGGGGTGGAGTTCTCCGTCGCCTTCGTCATCAACCGGATCCTCGACGCACTCCCCGGCGACAACGGCCAGCTCGGCCGCGCCCACGGGGGCCGGATGCTCGGCGCCGTGATGCCGGTCTGGTACATCGGCTCGCTCGTCCTCGCCGCGGTCTGGGCCATCGCCGGATGGCACCGCCCCGGCGCCGGACTCGTCGTCACCGCCGGCGCGCTGCTGATCGTCAGCGTGATCATGTCGATCCTGCTGCTCGTACCGATCAACAACCGGAGCAAGACGTGGACCCCCGAGAACCGGCCCGAGGACTGGAAGCAGCAGAGCAACCGCTGGGACCGCTTCCACTATGTCCGCGTCGCCGTCATCGTCGCCGCCTTCGCCCTGCTGGCCGCCGCCCTCGTCTGAGCCGGCAGTCCGAGACCGCGCAGGCGGCGCGTGCTCCCGCGACTTCCGCGAATGCCAGGTCGTTCGAGAACCCCGGGCCTCCGCCTTCTCGAACGACCTGGCATCCCAGCAGGTCAACGGCTCACCATCTGACAGATGCCCTGCGACAGGACACGGGTGACGCGAGGAAAGCGGTCGGATCAGCCTCCGGCTACCCGCCGCGCGAGGCTCTCACGCAGTCGGGTCAGCCTGCGGATCTCGGCGTCGAGGGCAGCGAGTCTGTGGCCGACGATCCCCGGTTCGGCAGCGCCGGCTTCGGCAGCGCCGGCTTCGGCAGCGCCGCAACGGGGCGGTGGGTCCTCGGCGAGCAGGTGGAGACGGTCGGCGCGACTGCGCAGATCCTCAACAGTGAGGCCGAGGGCCAGCAGGTCGCGGATGATGCGGACTCGCGCGACTTCGCCGAGCCCGTACTCCCGCTGCCCCGAGGCCGTGCGTGCGGGCGGGGGCAGCAACCCGCACTGCTCGTAGAACCGCAGCGCTCTGGCCGTGGTGTCGGCCGCTGCCGCCGCTTCGCCGATCCGCACTGTCTCCCACTCCCCGTCTCTGCCCGCCCACGGCTGCCGGGCCGCCACCGCACCACCGAGCTACAACTCCACGACGACAGCCCCGAAGTGCCGGCCCTCGATCAATTCCTGCAACGCCTGCGGTGCCCGATCGATGCCCGAGATCCGGGCGTGAGGAAAGCTGATCTTGCCGGCGCGCAGCCACTCGCCGAAGCGAGCGTTCCATTCCGTCTCCACATCAGGGTGGTCCGCACCGCTGTATCCGCGCAGCGAGATGCCCTTGGCCACCAGGCGGAAAGCATCGATTTCCACCGGCGCGCTGCCACCGGCCCGCTGCGCCGCCAGCTGCCCCGACAAAGTCCCCACCAGGGCGAAGCGCGCGCCGTGGCGCGCCGCACCGAGCGCCGCGATCAGTTGCTCGCCCGCGACGGTGTCGACCAGAACGTCGATGCCCTCGGGCGCCGCCTCGGCGAGCTGGTCCGCGAGGGGCGTGGTCCCTCGCAGCACGACCGCGTCGTAGCCCAGCTCGGACACCAGCCGCTCCGCCTTGTGCGGCGAGCCGGTGCTGCCGATCACCTTCCCGGCACCCAGCAGCCGGGCGATCTGCCCCGCCAGGGAACCCACCGCTCCCGTTGCACCGGTGACGAAGACCACGTCACCCGCACGGACGTGGGCAAGGCGGGTCAGCGCACCGTAGGCCGCTGATCCCTGGGCCAGGTACGCCATCGGATCGGGCAACACATCGTCGAGGACACTGCACTCGACGACGGACACCAGCGAGTACTCCCGCCAGCCGTGCAGGTGTGCCACGACGTCGCCCCTGCGCAGTGGGCTGTCGGCCGGGGCGGCAACGACCTCGCCGACACAGGGCCCGAACAGGGTGTCACCACTGCGCAGCGGAGGCAGCGGCAATCCGGCCCCCGAAGATCTGGCTGCTGGTGATCGCGGCCCTGCCACCGATCGCCGCGGCCACCGCGGCCGCCGTCCGCACGGTCCCCGGCCAACTCGTCGAAGGGGCCCGGGCCTTGGGTTCGGGTCCGGTCGCGCTGCTGCTCTCCGTCCGGCTGCCCTCCGCCCTGCCCGAGATCCTCACGGGCGTCCGTATCGCCATCGGCGTCGCGTACACCTCGGTCGTCGCGGCGGAGACCATCAACGGCGTGCCCGGCATCGGCGGCATGATCCGCGACGCGCAGCGCTACAACCAGACCGCACTGGTGATCGCGGGCATCCTCGCCATCGGCCTGTCCGGGATCGTGCTGGACGCGCTCCTACGGCTCGTCGAGCGGATCGCCGTCCCGTGGCGCGGGCGCGCCTGACCCCCTGGCCCTTCACTCCACCCTGCTCTGCCCCGCTCTCCCCCCTTTTCGCCGTCCGAGTTCAGACCGGAGATCATCCATGCCCGGAACCCTGTCCCGCCGTTCCCTCCTGCTCGCCGCGGCCGTCACCCTGACGGCCTCCGCCACCGCCGCGTGCGGAGGTGGCGGGGACTCGGCCGAGGGCTCCGCCGGGCGGACCACCGTACGGATCGCCTACCAGGCGATACCCAACGCCGATCTGGTGGTGAAGAACCAGAAGCTGCTGGAGAAGGCCCTCCCCCAAGTCGACGTGAAATGGGTGAAGTTTGAGTCCGGGGGCGATGTCAACACCGCCGTCATCGCAGGGGCGGTGGATCTGGGTCTGGCCGGGTCGAGCCCGGTCACCAAGGGTCTGTCCGCGCCGCTGAACATCCCGTACAAGGTGGTGTGGATCCATGACCTGATCGGGGACAACGAGGCACTCGTCGCCAAGTCCGGGATCGGTTCGGTGAAGGACCTGGCCGGCAAGAAGGTGGCCACTCCCTTCGGGTCGACCGCCCACTACTCGCTGCTCGCCGCGCTGACCGCTGCCGGTGTCGAGCCGTCGGCGGTGCAGACCATCGACCTTCAGCCGCAGGACGCGCTCGCCGCGTGGAAGCGCGGGGACATCGACGCCGCCTACGTGTGGACGCCGACGCTGAGCGAACTGACCAAGGACGGCAAGGTGCTCGTCAGCAGCCGTGAACTGGCCAGGCAGGGCAAGCCCACGGCCGACCTGGGTGTGGTCACGAACGACTTTGCGGCCAAGCACCCGGAGGTGGTCACCGCCTGGATCAAGGCGCAGGACCAGGCCGTCGCGCAGGCGCGCACCGCACCGGACCAGGCCGCGAAGTCCATCGGTGCGGAGCTCGGGCTGCCGGCGGAGGAGGCGAAGCGGCAGCTGTCGGAACTGGTGCTGCTGAGTGCGAAGGAGCAGACCGGTGCCGAGTACCTGGGCACGCCGGGCGCTCCCGGCAAGCTCGCGGCGAACCTGCACGACGCCGCCGTGTTCCTGAAGGGGCAGAAGGCGGTCGACGCGGTGCCGGACGAGGCGGTGTTCGGGCGGGCGCTCGCGGTGGAGGAGCTCGGCCGTGCCGCGAACTGACGCCCCGGATACGGAGGTCGCGGTCGTCGACCTGGCGGGGGTGTCGGTCAGATACGGCTCGGCCAAGCAGCCGGTGACGGCGCTCGAAGGCGTGGACCTACGGATTCACGCGGGGGAGTTCGTCGTCCTGGTCGGGCCGTCCGGCTGCGGGAAGACGAGCCTGCTGCGCGTGGTGGCGGGCTTCGAACGGCCCGCTTCGGGCCACGCCCTGGTCCGGGGCACGCCCCCGCGGCCGGGTGCGGGGGCCGGGGTGGTTTTCCAGCAGCCGCGGTTGTTCCCCTGGCGCACGGTCGGCGGGAACCTCGGCTTCGCGCTGGCCCGGCTCGGGATCCCGCGCGCCGAGCGGAGCGGCCGGATCGCGGAGCTCCTGGACCGGGTGGGCCTGCCCGGCATGGGGGGCCGGCGGACGTGGGAGCTGTCGGGCGGCCAGCAGCAGCGGGTGGCGCTCGCCAGAGCACTGGCGGCCGAACCCGAACTCCTGCTCATGGACGAGCCGTTCGCCGCGCTCGACGCGCTGACCCGGGAGCGGCTCCAGGAGGAGGTACGGACCTTGGCCGGGCGCCTCGGCACGACTGTGCTGTTCGTGACCCATTCGGCGGAGGAAGCGGTACTGCTGGGCTCCCGGGTACTGGTCATGGCGGCAGGGCCCGGCCGGGTGGTGGCGGAGCTGCCGGTAGGCCTGGACCGAGAGCCGGGCACGGATGTCTCCGCACTGCGGGCCTCGCCCGAGTTCGCCCGGCTGCGCGGCCGTCTGACGGGGATCATGCGCGGCTGAGGCGGCCCCGGTCACGCGGGAAGGTGTCCACCCCCTGGGTGAGGTGAACACCTTCGCCGTTCCCCGCGGTTCGCATCGCATCAGAAGCGCGTGCCCGCATCCGCAAGGAAGCCGGCGACGGCCGAGGCGAAGGCCGGCGGATCGTCCAGCCACGGGTAGTGGCCGGCATCCGCCTGAACCATGAGACGGGCCTCCGGGAAGAGCGCGGCCGCTCGCGCCGCCGACGCCGCGGTGGGCCAGAGGTCTCTTTCTCCGGCCAGGATCAGGACGGGGGCCGGGAGCCCGGCGAGGCGGGCGTGGAGCCCGGCGGGGTCGGGGATGTAGCCCGGCGGGGTCGGGGGTGTAGCCGTCGTAGAAGGCCTCGCTCACCGGGAGGGAACGCTGAGCGGGGTCCGCCGCGGCGTGCGCCCGGGCGGCGGCGTCCCAGCAGCCGTACATCAGCGGCTCGAAGGCCAGGCGGTGAGGGGTCGCTGGCGGGAGGGCGAGTTGCTGGTCCACGGCCGGCGCCGGCCCGACGCCTCGACCCTGCACGGTCGAGGCCTCCGGGAAGTCCGCCTCGGGCGTGGACACCGCGGGATACTCGGGTCGCAGCAGCTGCCCGGTCACGCCGTCGTCGCGCACCGCTCCCTCCGCGATCACCAGGTCACCGTCGGCTATGCCGGGCCGGATCGCCCCCGCCGTGCCCAGTCTGATGAAGGTGCGCACGCCCGCCTCGGCCAGCTCCCGGAACAGCAGGATCGCCCCGGGACCGCCGACCCCGTGTGAGCGACCGCCACCGGCAATCCCCGCCGACTCCCGGTGAAGAGGCGGTATTCGCGGTGGTGGGACACCTCCTTGGCATCGTCGAGCGGTCCCGCGACGGCTTCGGCCCGCGCCGGGTCGCCGACGACGAGCGCAGAGGCCGGGAGGCCGGTGCGCGGGATGCGGGTGAGGGGCAGCAGGTCCTGCGTCATACGACAGCTCCAGTGGTACGGGCGGCACGGCGCCGGCCCGCCGTGGTCAGGAAGAGGGCCGCGAGTGTGACGGCGTACGGCGCGGCGTCCGTGGCCTGCTGCGGCAGGCCGAGGCCCTGCAGGCGGAAGCCGACCGCTTCGGCGACGGCGAACAGCAGGGCCGCGAGCAGTACCCCGACGGGTGCGGCACGGCCGAGCATGACTGACAGCCAGTTCACCGCCTCCCCCTGAGGGGACCACCAAGCAACTGCCGGGCCTGCGAGCCGCAGGCCCGGCAGTTGGGCCGTCCTCTGGGCGCGCGAGGCGGACGGTCTGTCAACCCCACGGCGCGGAAGTTGCCTACGACCGCCGCGGCTTCGCCGGCACTGTGCCGGCCAGCGGCTTCTCAGGGTGTCCGGACGCCTTGTAGAGCGCCTTCACGATCGACGCGTCGGAGGTCCACCAGTCGTCGTCCGAGACGTCCCAGACGATCACCGTGCCGATGCCGACGCCCTTGGCGAACTCCAGTTTCGCGGTGGCTGTGCTCGGGGTCTCGAACCACACGTTGTTCTTGAACGGGTACGTGCCGGGCTGCCCCTTCCGAAACGCCGGCCGCTCCGTCTCGCCGATGTCCTTGATGTTCGGCTTCCCGTCCATGGCACGGGACGGACCGTAGTCCTCCACGATCTCCCACCAGCGTTCGACCCTGTAGCCGGGAGGCCCCTGCCGCGTGGGTCGGTCGGATTCCTCGCCGTAGGAGAAGTTGTAGCCGTAGCACGGCACTCCGACGGCGATCTTGTTCCTCGGGACGCCGTGCCCCGGCCCCTTGCCCTGCCAGTTGATGTAGTGGGGATTGGAGTAGTACCAGACCGAATCCTCGACGCTGAGGATCGGATTCTCCCCCGGTCCGCCCTGGTCCGGCACCAAGGACGGCCACTCCCCCTGCTGCTCGCCCAGGTAGTCCTTCTGCCGTTTGATCCGCAGGGTCTCGGAATGCGGACCGCAGGGGCTCGTTTCCCGGGCTCCCGTGAAGTCGTGGGTCATCACGCCGATCCATTCGACGTGCCGGGACAGTCCCTTCGCATCGAAGTTGTTCCCGTACCACGCGGTGGCCGGGACGGCGCAGGAGACGGTGTAGTCCGGCGACGGAAGGCCCTTGCGGAGGAAGCCGGCCAGGTGGACCAGGCCCGTCCCGGCGGCGTGGGGACCCTTGGCGATGCTCCTGCCGCCCAGGTCACCGGCGGCGGCACCCTTCTCGTCCCACCAGCATGCGAGGTCTAGGCCCACGCCTTCGAGCTGATGCTCCCGCACGAAACCGGCGACGTTCTCACACATCTTGACGAAGGCCGGATCCTCCGCCGACGCACCGCCCTTCTCGCACAACCGGCGGAACTCGTAGTCCGTCGTACCGCCGACGGCCACCATGAGCCGTACGTCACGGTCCCGCGCAGCGTCCCGGAAGGCGACGATCGTCTCTTCCACCGCCCTGACCGAGTCCGGCCTGAAACCGCCGGATTCGTCGAACATCAGGAACGCGACGATCGCGTGCGTCATGTGGTTGAACTGCTCGGTGTTCTCCAGGTACTGCTCCGCCTTGCGCCAGGTGGGCACGTAGCAGGCGATGTTGACCGGTCCCTTGTGCGGCTCGCTGGTGAGGTCGTAGAGCTCGTCCTTCAGGCGCCAGGCGTTGGCGGCGGGATCACCATCGCCCGGCGGAAGGTTGCCCGGCGACCAGGCCGCCGTTTCCCACGCCATGTCCTTGTACGTGCACTTGGCTCCCTTCGGGAAGCCCTCCTGGCCCTTCTTCTTGAACCGGGGCCACTCGCTGTCGGGGTAATCCTTGGACCAACCCATGGTCGTCCTTCTCTCGACGAGGTCTCCGCCACGGCCACAGACGGGACGGCAAGCACCGCATCACCGTCCCGAGGCCGCGATGCCCCGCCTTCTGTTTGCGCCTCGCCACACGGCCGGAAGTAGACGTTGCGGCCCGGTCGCCGAGCTGTCCGTAAGATCTGCTGCTCGGTGACTTCGGACCAACACGAGGCTCTCCCTCAGGCGGGTCTCCGTGATCACCATTGAAGTGCCGTGCGCGTCTTGGTCTACGACATTCCCTCGTTTGACGGCGCGTCACTCCCGCGTCCGAGCTCGCAGCGAGCGCTCCAAAGCCGGCCGACACCTCCGGACCGTCCCCACCCCCGGCACGGACCCACCCGGCGCGGGGTGGCCTCAGTCGCCGCTTCCGACACCGCGATCGGGTGCGCTCATGTCCCCCGTCGCGGGAGTGCCGTCGGCGAGCCCGTAACGCAGGTACACGGTGCCCTTCGGGCCGGCCTCCGGGGGCGCGAGGAGCGTGACGTTGGTGGGCACCGCGCCCTCGTCGAACACCTTCTTCCCGACGCCGAGCACGATCGGGTGCAGCCACAGGTCGAGACGGTCGAAGAGCTTCTCGCGCAGGAGGGTCTGCACGAGGTTCAGGCTCCCGACGACCTTCACGTGCTCGTGCCGGTCGCGGATCTCACGCACCGCGTCGGCGAGGTCCGGACCGAGCTGTGTGGACCCGGCCCACGAGAGGTCGGGCCTGCCGCGAGAGGCCACGTACTTCGGGACGCGGTTGAAGAGCGTGGCGATCTCGTCGTCCTCGCCGCCCTCCTGGTGGGGCCAGTAGGCGGCGAAGATGTCATACGTCCGCCGACCGAGCAGGAGGGCGTCCGTGTCCTCGTAGGCGGCACCGACCTGCGCCCCGGCGACCTCGTCCAGCAGGGGTGCCTGCCAGCCGCCGAACGGGAACCCCACCGGGTCCTCGTCGGGGCCGCCGGGCGCCTGCCCGACGAGATCGAGGGTCGCGAACATCTCGATGTGGATGAGGCCCATGGCTTACTCCCGATGCGTCGATTGTCTCCGTCAAGAGATAGACCTGCGGATGCCCGCAGACTCATCGCCGCGACGGAACCCGGCTCCATACGGTCCAGTCGGCCCATCCGGCCAAGCAGGCGTCCGGTCGTAGCATCATGATGCTCGCCTCCCGGACCCACCACACGAACGGGAGGCAGAGCAGCTACTACGCGTTCACCGACACCAGCCGAACCGAGAGCGACCGCCATGAATCACGTTCCCGCGGACCCGACGGTGCTTCACCCGTTGCCCGACCAGCCGCGCGTGGTCCTGCTGAAGCCGCTGGTGACCTCGCCGCTGATCGAGGTCGGGGAGTACTCCTACTACGACGACCCGGAGGATCCGACCGCGTTCGAGACCCGCAACGTGCTCTACCACTACGGTCCGGAGAGGCTGGTCATCGGGAAGTTCTGCGCGCTGGGCACCGGGGTGCGGTTCATCATGAACGGCGCCAACCACCGCATGGACGGCCCCTCCACATTCCCCTTCCCCATCATGGGCGGCGCCTGGGCCGAGCACTTCGACCTGCTCGCCGGCCTGCCGGGCAGGGGCAACACCGTCGTCGGCAACGACGTCTGGTTCGGCTACGACACCATGGTCATGCCGGGAGTACGCATCGGGCACGGCGCGATCATCGCGTCCGGCGCCGTGGTCGCGGACGACGTCCCCGACTACGGCATCGTCGGCGGCAACCCGGCGAAACTCATCCGTACCCGCTACAACGACGACGAGATCGCCCGCCTGCTCGCCGTGGCCTGGTGGGACTGGCCGGCAGAGCACATCACCGAACACATCCGAGCCATCATGTCCGGCACCATCGACGACCTCGAAGCGATCGCACCACGGGCCTGAGCCGGGACCGGGCCGGCGTCGCCTGAGAGGTCAGCCGTGGCAGCGGAGCCGGACCAGGATCGTGTCGCCGGGCAGGGATGCGAGGTACGCCTCACTGCCCGGCCACGGGGTGGGCCCCGGACGTTCGTGGGGGCACAGGGCCGGGTCGCAGGTGGCGTGCAGGGCGTTGCTGCCTCCCTCCAGCCACCAGCCGTCGAGGGTGAGCACGTCCGTGTCCGGCGGGTACCGGTGGGTGAACTCGCGGATGTAGGCGTGCCGGTCGCCGTCGTAGTTGATGACGGGGTGCTCTGTGGGGCTCGGGAACCACAGGGCGCCCATGCCGAGGCTGTGGGGGTGGCCGAGGTAGGCACGGATCAGCGGTTGGGCGCGGTAGGCGGCGAACATGTCGTCGCCCCAGCGGTCGTCCGGGAAGGCGGTGGGGTCGTTCCACCAACGATCCACGAAGTCCGCGAGGGGCAGGGCCGGAGGATGTACGGCGGACAGGTGGTGCCACAGATCCCAGGAGGCTGCGACCGTGCGCTCGGACGCAGCGAGCGGCTGCGAGAAGTCGAGCAGCGCGCGCGGTCCCCCGGCGCAGACTCCGGGGGCGCTGGGACAGGGCGTGCCGTCGTACCAGGGGTCGTCGTGGATGAGCCTGGGGTCGTTCTCATGGCTGGAGGCGATGGCGAACCCGGTGCCGTCGCTGCCCCCGAGGATGCGGCGCGAATCCCACACGCCACGATCGACGGGGTTGTCATCCGTGTCGAGGTAGAAGGGGGCGAGGGCCTCGTCGAGCGCGCCCTCGATGTCGTCTGCGGCCTCTGCCGGCAAGCAGACCGTCACCCGTATGCCGGCCATCCACCCCACCCCTCCTCGGTGCGTCCACACTACCGTCGTGCCGGCGGGTCATGTGGTGGGCCAGGTGCCCAGGGCTCGGGCCAGTCGGTCGCTGTGGTCTCGGGTGATGCCCTGGGCGAGGTGGATTCCGCACCGGGGGCTGCCGGGTTCGTCGCAGTGCAGGATGCCGGGGAAGTGGGCTCGACTGCCGGAGAGCGGGGAAGGCGCGGGCATCGCCCATGCGGCCGGCTCCCACAGGGGGTGGTCGAGGAGAAGGGCTCGTGCCAGCCGCGGGACTTCACCAGCTGCGACGCCCGCCTGGGTGAGGGCGCTGACCGGAGGCGCCGGACGGCGCTTCGTGAGGAACAACCGGCTCCACCACGCCGACAACCTGTGTACCTCCGCCACCCTCACCCATTCGAAGGCCGCGAACGCCACTACGGGGTGGCTGACGAAGACTCCGCCTCCGGCGCGGCCATGACCAAGCCGGAGCTCACGGCCTCGATCCCGATGTGTTGGAGAGACGCCCAACGGTCGAGGTTCTCGCAGGCCCAGGCGGGGTCGTACGCCGCCGTGGGCAGCTGCGGTATGCGCTTGCGGCCGGTTGCGTCGAGGCGGTAGGGGACGTCGAAGGCCGTGTTCCAGCCTTCCAGGTGCGCGGCAAAACGCTCTTCCGCCTCCGCCGGACCGATTCCCAGGTACTGGGCGATCTCCGCCCAGGAACTGCCCTGCTCGCGTTCGTAGATCACGGCCGAGGCCAGAGCGCGCTCTGCGAGCTCGACGAGCTGGAGTGCCTGGCTTACCCGGCCCCCGGGACCGGTGTCAGGGTCGTTCTCTGTGGCGACCAGGCCGGCGGCGCCATCCGCAACGTCCACGGCGTGATCGCAGAGGACCAGGCGTGCCAGAGCCTGGCGGGTGAATCGGGCACGGTCGGCATCGTAAGGGGTCGTCTCAGTCACCCCCACAGCCTCCCAGGCCGCATCCGCGGCGAAAACCCGATTTCCGCAGGGGATCGGTCTCCGCGCGTGCCGGTGTCCTGGCGCTGGACGCCGACCGTGTGCGTGCCCTTCCGTTCCATCAGGCTCTCGAACATGTCCCGCCGGCGAGTTCCCTCGGGGTGGAGGTCACCGACGGACACTCCCGCCCGAGGGAGAAGGCTCACAGTCCGGAGCCCCCGGTCGCGTCGATCACCTTGCCGGTGACCCAGCGTGCGTCATCCGAGGCGAGGAAGGCCACGATGTCGGCCACGTCTTCCGGCCGGCCGACCCGGCCCAACGCGGCCAAGGAGGCCGCGTGGGCTTCGGCCTCCGGGTTGCCGCGCAGCCAGCCCGCGTTGACGTCCGTGTCGATGATGCCAGGGGCGACCGAGTTGGCTGTGATGCCCCGGCCGCCCAGCTCCTTGGCGAGGTTGAGGGTGAAGTTGTCCAGGGCGCCCTTGGTCGCGCCGTAGGCGATGATTTCCGGCATGGCGAGGTGGGCCGCGCCGCTGGAGATGTTGATGATCCGGCCGGCATCGCGCAGTCGCCTCAGCCCCTCCTGCACGACGAAGAACGGTGCTCGCACGTTCACGGCGAAGACCTCGTCGAAGCCGTCCTCGGTCAGTGATGCCAGGTCCGCACTGAGCCCGATCCCGGCGTTGTTGACGATGATGTCGACGACGCGCTCGGGTGCGTGGTCGGCGATCTGGGCATCGAAGGCCGACCACAAGGCGGCGGCGTCTCCGCGACGGCCTAGCTCCGCGTGCAGGGCGAAGGCCCGCCCGCCGTCCTTTCGGATGCGCTCCACGACGTCGTGCGCCGCGCTCTCGTCGCGGGCGTAGGTCAGTGCGACAAGCGCGCCGTCCTGGGCGAGGCGCTCCGCGATGGCTCGCCCGATGCCCCTGCTGCCACCGGTGACCAGCGCGATCTTTCCGTCAAG
Source organism: Streptomyces sp. NPDC059989 (assembly GCF_042736975.1). NCBI lineage: Bacteria > Bacillati > Actinomycetota > Actinomycetes > Kitasatosporales > Streptomycetaceae > Streptomyces > Streptomyces sp. NPDC059989. Next base: position 43,462 of record NZ_JBHWUO010000007.1, on the reverse strand, counting down.
TCGCTGCAGACCCATGATGGTTGGCCGCCTTTCATTTGTTGAGTGATCGACCAAGAAAGAAGCTAGCACGATTTCTTGGTCGAGCACTCTAAAATGTGGCGTATGGCTGAGACACCCAAGCGGGGCCGCCCACGCTCCTTCGACCGCGCAGCGGCGCTGACCGCCGCCACACGTCTGTTCTGGGAGCGGGGCTATGAAGGCGTTTGCATCGGCGAGCTGACCGACGCGATGGGCATCCGCTCAGGGAGCCTGTACGCGGCCTTCGGGGACAAGAAGTCCCTGTTCGAGGAGGTGGTCAGCCACTACGGCCAATCACCCGTCGGCGACTTCGCGGCCGCGGCGCTCCGCGAGGAGCCCACCGCGTACGGGGCATTCGCGCGCATCCTGCGGGAGGCCGCGGCCATCTACCCGGACCCCGCCCACCCCGCCGGCTGCCTGGCCATCAGCGCCGCGACCAACGTCACTCGGCAGGACGCGGGGGTGCGGGCATTCCTCCGCGATCTGCGCAACAAGAACGTGGACGAGTTCGAGACACGGCTGCGAGAGGCACAGCGGGCGGGGGAACTGCCCGCCGAGACCAGTCCCCGCGCCTTGGCCGACTACTTCGCCACGGTCCTTCAGGGGCTCTCGCAGCGCGCCCAGGACGGTGCCACTGCCAACCAGCTGGCCGCGGCAGCCGAATTGGCGCTGTCTGCCTGGCCGACGACGCCACGCTGATCAGCGGGGCCCGGGGCACGGCCCCGCGGCGATCTGGTCCGACGTCGACGACGACGCGGGCGCGCAGGAGCGCTACAGGCGCGGCCTGCAAGGCCAAAGGATGGGGATGCGGTTCATGGAAAGGTTCGAGACGGAGAGTCTGGCGTTCATGCCTGGCCAGCAGGTTCAGGCCAAGGTCCTGAGCCATCACCCATGGGGTGTGCTCGTCGCGATCGTCGGTTACGAGAACGCCCGCCTGTCGGCCTCGATCGACATGATCGAGCAGTTCTCCCGGACCACGAGCAGTCATGACGAACTGCTCGCGCTCTTTCCACCCGTCGGCTCGCAGATCGATGCGGTGATCGAGCAGATCCATCGCTGGCACCCGCCGGTATCAGTGCGGCTCAGCATCCGACCCGCCGACCTGGCGTCGCCGGCCCGGAACTGCGACTTCTGCGGTGAACCGGCCACGTTGAGCCCGGGTGGAGACGCCCTCGTGCTGGACTCGCGGAGCAACGACGGTCCAGGAAGCCACACGATCATCTCCCACCGGCACTGCCTGGCCGAGCGGATCCGCCCGGAGAACACCGGAGAGCGGGCACGAGCACTGGAGATCGGGAAGATGTACTGAGGGTCGGGTGTGCGCGATCATGATCGGCATGGACACTCGTTTCGTTGGCATCACCGAGGTGGTCGAGGCCCCGTCCGTGGCGGTCGTGGTCGACGTCATGCGTGCCTTCACCGTGGCCGCCTGGGCCTTTGGCCAAGGGGCAGAGAAAATCGTTCTTGCCGAGTCGCTGGACGACGCTCTGGCGCTCAAGGGTCGCCACCCGGATTGGGTGGCCCTCAAAGACGGGCCGCCCGCCCCCGGGTTCGACATGGTCAACTCGCCGGGTCTGATGCGGTCCGTTGACCTCGGCGGACGGACCGTTGTGCAGAAGACCACGGCAGGGACGGTCGGCGCCCTTGCGGTCAAGGAGGCGTCGCTGGTGCTGTGCGCCGGCTTCGTGGTGGCGGAGGCAACGGCTCGGCTCTTGCGGACACGCACGGGTGACGGTGTCACGTTCGTCGTCACCGGCGAGGATGGGCAAGCCGATGAAGATCTGGCGTGCGCCCAGTACATCGCCCGTCGAGCCACCGAGGCCGAGACGGATGCTGCCGGGTTCCTCCGCCGAGCCGCCGAGTCGCGTGCCGCCGCCGAGCTGGCGGAGGGTGTGCGTCAAGGGGTCCATCCCGATGACGTTGAACTCTGTCTTGAGCTCGACCGGTTCCCCTTTGCCATGGTGGCGGCCCTGGAGGACTCGCTCATGATCCTGCGTCCGTACGGCGCGCCCGAGCGTTAGGCGCCGGACGGTCGGCCCCGCATCAGGCGGCTCGCGTAAGCCGGTTCGCAAACGTCGACATCGTGTACGTGCCGATGCCCAGGACCACCTCCAGGGCGTTCTGGCGCGTGTAGCCGAAGCCATGGAACCGCTCCAGCTCGTCGTCGCTCACCGCACCCGACGAGGCGAGGATCTGGAGGGTGAACTGCCGTACGGCCTCCAGCCGTTCCGGGTGCGGGGCCGGGCCCAGCTCGGCGAGCTTCGCCTCGTGCATGTCCACGCACAGGTGGCACTGGTTGCGGGCCGCGACGGTCAGGATGACCGTCTCGCGGGAGTGCGGGTCCAGGGTCGTGGACTCGAAGATCTCGCTGAGCTTCAGGAAGCCGTCCAGGGTGTGCGGGGAGTCCTTCAGGAGGGCGACGGCGTTGGCGGTGCGGGTGGTCAGATCGTTGCGCAAGGGAGCTCCAGGCAGGGTGGGCCAGAGTGGACTAGAATCGACAACATGGTTGACCATGCCGACGAGAAAAACGTAAACCAGGTTGTCGATGATGGCAAGGGGTACGAGCCGGGCTACGAGCTGCCGCTGCTCCTCTTCGGCGGCTTCCGCACCCTGATCGATCGCCTCCACACCCGCCTCGCCGCCGAGGGCCACCCCGATCTGCGTCCCGCTTACGGCTTCGCCATGCAGGCCATCGGCACGCAAGGGGCGACCGCCAGCGACATCGGGCGCCGACTCGGCGTCTCGAAGCAAGCCGCGGGCAAAACCGTGGACCGCCTCCTCGCCGTCGGCTACGCCGAACGCACCGACGACCCCGCCGACGCCCGCCGCAAGCTCGTCCGCCTCACCCCGCGCGGCTACGACGCCCTGGCCCGCTCAGCCGCGATCTTCGACGAGCTGCGGGCGGAGTGGGCCGCGACCCTCGGCGCCGATCGCGTACGGGACATGGAGGCCGCGCTACGGACCGTCGTACCGGCGGAGACGGCGTACCGGCTGGACGCCACGAGCTGGCTCGGCGGGGCGTGACGGAAGGCGTGCGGTCATACACCTGTGGTGGAGCCTGGGCGGGAAGGACCAGCGGCGCAAGGTTGCCGGCGGTAACGGCGGTGAGCGGAATCGAGGTGATCAGCCATCCGCTCCCGAGGACGCCGAGGCACGGCGGTGACCGGTGACTTTGGATGCAGGGAGGCGTCCGGCCTTGGAGGTGCCGGTCAAGGTGTCGCCGGTGACCGTCACGGCAAAGGCCAGGTTCAGGCGCATGGGCTTGGTCACGGCCTGCCGCCAGGTGAGCCGGTCGCCGTCGAGGGTGACGTCGCCGAGGGGGACTTCCTCTCCCGCCCCGTGGGCGACACCGGCCAGAACGCCGCCCTGCCATAGGAGTTCGACGACGGCCTTGATTGTGCCGATGGGGGTGGAGATGGACAGGTCCCAGGTGCCTTCAACGGACATGCTGCTGCTGATTCCTCACGGTGCGGGGGTGGGTCGCGTGGTCAGAGGCGGGTAGGCGCCGGGCCCTGATGGCGCCAGACAGTGCCGCGGCGTTCGTGAGCGAACAGCTCTTCGACGGCGTGAGCGATCCGGGGGCCCACCTCGCGCTCCAGCAGGTACAGGCCCAGGTCGAGTCCGGAGGTGACGCCGGCGCCGGTGACGAGGTCGCCGTCATCGACGACGCGGGCGCTCACCGCGTGGACGCCGGTGGCATCGAGCATGTCCAGGCCCAGGTGGTGGGTGGTGGCATGGCGGCCCTCCAGCAGGCCGGCCATGGCCAATACGAGCGAGCCGCCGCACACCGCGCCGACCGTCACCTCCGGGTTGTCCATCGCCGTCTTCAACAGCGCGGGCAGCTCGGTGGTCAAGGTGCGACCCAGTAGCACGGGGATGAATTCGTCCTTCTGCCACTCCCCTGCGCCCGCGTCATGGTCAGGGACCTCACCGGGCTCCCCGACACGGCCCGAGGCACCGGGAACCAGAATCAGCCCCGCACGTCCGGCGTCGAGGGCGCCCGTGGCGCGCAGCACCAGACCCCCGGTGCCGCTGACCACCTCGCGCGGCCCTTCGGCGGAGACCAGTTCCACGCTCACCGCGCCGCCGGAGGCGGTGCCCCCGGCATACAGCACCTCATAGGGGGCGACGACATCGAGCGGATCGAAGCCATCGAACAGCACGATCTGGGCGTGCATGAAGGGTTCCTTCGCGTGCGACGGGTCCGGTCCGCGCCCGGCTCACTCCCGACGCTAACCGGCTGCCCCGCCACCCCAGTGGCAATAGTGACACCTTCCAACGGAATAACGACATCGCCGTGAAGAGGCCCTTGACCTGGGCAAAGAAGCGACATCAGCGCGTTGAGACCACGAGTGGGCACCTGGCGGGCAGGTATCTTCCGGCCATGCACACTGTCGCCGTCCTCGCACTGGACCGGGTGATTCCGTTCGACCTGTCCACCCCGATCGAGGTCTTCACCCGTACCCGCCTCCCCGACGGGCGCCCCGGCTACCAGATCCGCGTGTGCGCGGAGACGTCGGAGATCGACGCGGGCACCTTCACCCTGCGCGCACCCTGGGGACTGGAGGGGCTCACGGGCGCGGACACGATCATCGTGCCCGGTACCGACGCCCCCGCGGCCCCGCTCACCGCCGCCGTCCGCGACGCGCTGCGCACGGCGGCCGAGAACGGCACGCGCATCGCCTCCATCTGCTCGGGCACCTTCCCCCTGGCCGCCACCGGGCTCCTCGACGGCCTGCGTGCCACCACCCACTGGATCGCGGCCGACCTCCTGGCCGCCACCCACCCCGACATCGACGTCGATCCGGACGTCCTGTACGTCGACAACGGCCAGATCCTCACCTCCGCCGGCGCTGCCGCCGGCCTCGACCTGTGCCTGCACATGATCCGCAAGGACTACGGCTCGGCCGTTGCCGCCGATGCCGCCCGACTGTCGGTCATGCCCCTGGAACGCGAGGGCGGACAGGCGCAGTTCATCGTCCATGACCACGTGCCCACCCCCCAGGGCTCTGCCCTCGAACCCCTGCTGAACTGGCTGCAGGACAACCTGGCCGCCGACCTCACGCTCGCCGACATCGCCGCCCACGCCGGTACCAGCACCCGGACCCTGATCCGCCGTTTCCGCGAGCAGACCGGCACCACCCCGCTCCAGTGGCTCCACCGAGCCCGCGTCCGCCAAGCCCAGCACCTCCTCGAGACCACACACCACTCCGTCGAACGCATCGGCTCCCAGGTCGGCTTCGGCTCACCCACCGCCTTCCGCGATCGCTTCAAGCGCACCACGGGGGTCAGCCCTCACACCTACCGCCGCGCGTTCAGTTGACGGGAAGCGGTGCCGGCGCGGTGAAACGCACCGGGCTGTCGTTCACAGCCAGGGCAGTTGGTCGGCGGAGTAGCGGTGGGCGCGGAAGACAGAGTTCTGGGCGCCGGCCGAGGACTCCAGGCCCACGCCCTCGCCGAAGGACCGGAACTGCGGGACCACGAACTCCCAGACCACGTCCCCGCCAGGGGTCACCTCGAAGAGCCGCCCGAAGGAGCCCTCGGCGATGAAGGTGTTCCCGTTCGGCAGGCGCTGCGCGCTGGACATGTACGGGCTGTAGAAGTTCTGCGGCGGGTTGTCCTCGTACGACCACACCTCCTTGCCCGTGCGCGGGTCGAGCTCCAGCACCCGCGAGTACGGCACGGAAGTGGTGTCGCGATAGGTTCCGTTGTCGAAGACCAGGATGTTGCCGCCCGCCAGCTCGTGCGGATGGTGTTGCTGTGCCAGGACGTCGGGGCCGATGTGCCAGAGCACGGACCCGTCGGCGCGGTCGACGGCCACGGTGGAGGACGCGCTGCGGAAGCCCACCACGATCGAACCGTCGGCGCGTTCGTTGACGGTGTTGGCCATGGGCCAGTGCTCACGGGCGAAGTGAGGGTTGAGCGGGAACTCCTCGGGGTCGAGGTGCTCGATGGCGGCCCAGCGCCACACCTCCTCCCCGTCCCAGGTCAGCTCGTACACCACGTCTCCGTAGATCACCCCGCCCGGGGCTTCGGAGCCGGGGATGCCGCCCCGGATGCGGGCCGCGTCGGCCGGGTCCAGCGGTTCGACGACGGTGACGATGAGGTTGCCGTTGCGCAGGATCGAGGCGTCGTGGTGGTGGAAGGGGTGCCGGACCTCCCTCAGGACCGTGGAGTCGGGGGCCAGCTCCTGGAAGATGCCGCCGTGGTAGACGTCCCAGATGGGGAAGAGGGTGGGGCTGCTGGTGTCCTTCGCCGCGTAGAAGAGGTTGCCGCCCGGGAGGAGCTGCGCCTGGCGGCCGGGCGGGTGCGGGGAGTTCCAGGTGTGGACGGGCCGGCCCTCGATGTCGACGAGGTGGATCTCGCCGGCGCTGGTGATGGGCGTGTAGAGGGTGTAGCCGCCGTAACTGCGGGCGGGATCATGGGCGATCAGGCCGACTCCGCGGCGGCGCAGGGTGTTCTGGTCGACGGTCATGAGGATCTCCTGTGTGGTGTGGGTGCGGTCAGTGGACGGTGACGGCGGCCGGGTCGACGGCCGTCAGGGGCCCGGGGTGCAGATGCCGCAGCAGCGCGGCGCGGTCGGCGGAGCCCGGCAGGCTCTGGGCTGCCTTCGCCCAGCCGGCCTCCTGCTCCAGCTGGGACAGCAGCTCGGGCGAGAGGGTCGCGCCGTAGCCGTAGCGGGGCTGGAAGGCGTCCACGTAGTCGGCCTGGAGCGCGCCCTTGGACTGGGCGAGTACGGCCTTCCGCGCGGCGGCCGGCTCGGCGGCGATCTCGCGCTGCGCCTTCTGCAGCGCCCGGAGCACGGCCGTGGTGGTCTCCTCGGTCGCCGCCGGACCCGCGACGAGCAGGGTCCGTGCCGTGTAGCCGGTGAAGGGGAGCTCGGCGTAGCGCTCGCCGAGAGTGGTGCGGGCGGAGTCGTAGAAACTGGGGAAGGTGACCCCGGCATCGATGTCGCCTCGGGTCAGCGCCGAAGTGACCTGGTTGGGGGCGAGGTTCACCACGGTCACGTCGGCGGACGTCAGCTGTACGGAGGCGAGCATCCGTGACAGGGCGTACTCGACGTTCGTGCCCTGCGGGACTCCGACCTTGCGGCCCTTGAGCGCGGCGAAGCCGGTGATGTGGCGGTCGGTCCGGGTGAGCAGGCGCCAGTCGTCGAAACGGGACAGGTCGGCAATGATCCGCAGCTCGCGCCCTCCCAGCACGGCCGTCACCGCGGGCAGGTCCCCCACGACGCCGAGCTGCGCCTGACCGCCGAGCACGGCGTTCAGTGCGTCCCGCCCGCTGGGCTGGGTGGTCACGGTGGCGTCGATGCCCTCGGCGGACCACAGCCCGCGTTCCTGGGCCACGTAGACGGGCGCCCCGCCGAGGTGGTCGCTCGCGGCGAGGGAAACGGCGGGGCGGCCGCCACCCGCGGGGCCGGAGCCGCCGGCGCAGGCCGAGGTGAGCGCGCAGAGCAGGGCGGCCGTCAACAGAGCGGCCACTGCGCGGGGTCTGTGCATGGGGAAGTCCTTCCGGGGACGGAGGTGCGAACAGGGGTGGGAATCAGGGGACTTCAATCGGAGCCGAGGTGACGTGCGATCAGTGAGCGCAGGTCCGGGTCGGGCGGCCCGGCGGGCACGGCGTGGTCGGCGAGCACCCGTCCGGGAGTCCCGCCGAGGACGACGACCCGCTCGGCCAGGGCCAGTGCCTCGTCGATGTCGTGCGTGACGAACAGGACGGTGGTACCGCGCTGCTGCCACAGCTCCCGCAGCAGGATCTGCATCCGGGACCGGGTCAGTGCGTCCAGCGCTCCGAACGGCTCGTCCATCAGCAGCACTTCGGGCTCGGCGGCCAACGCGCGGGCGAGTGCGACGCGTTGCTGCATGCCGCCGGACAGCTGCGCCGGATACTTGTTGGCACCCTCCGCCAGCCCCACCTCGGCCAATGCCGCGAGGGCGCGCCGACGGCGCTCCGGACGCGGCAGTCCGAGCCGCTTGAGGGCGAATTCCACGTTGCCGACGGCCGTGCGCCAGGGGAAGAGCGCGTAGTGCTGGAAGACCACGCCCCGTTCCGGTCCGGGCCCGCGCACCGGAGCGGAACCCGCCGTCACTCGCCCTTCGGTGGGCCGCACGAAACCGGCCACCAGGTTGAGAATCGTGGACTTGCCGCATCCGCTGGGCCCCAGCAGCGCCGTGAACGAACCCGCCGGGACCTCCAGATCGGTGCGCTCCAGCACCGGAGCGGCCCCGTAACGGACTGACAGCCCCTCCAGTCGTACCTCCAGGCTCATGAGGCACTCCAGTGCACGAACCGGCGGCCGACCGCGGCCAGTACGAGGTCGACGGCGACGCCGAGCAGCCCGAGCACGAGCAGCCCCGCGAACATCCGGTCCACGCGCAGGAACTGGCCGTCCACCTGGAGCCGGTACGCCAACCCGCTGTCCGCGCCGCCCAGTTCCGCCGCCACCAGGGCGAGCAGCGCCACCGAGGCCCCGTACCGCAACGCGGCGAGCAGCGCGGGCGCGGCGGCGGGCAGCAGCACCTCGGTGAACCGCCGGTGCAACGGGGCCCCCAGCGACCGGGCCGCCCGCAAGTGGGATGCCGGCACCCGGGACACCCCGTCGTGGACGTAGAGCCAGACGGCGAGCAGCACGGCGTACGCGATGAGCAGGCGCTTGGCGGTCTCCCCGATGCCGAACCACGCGGTCGCGAGCGGCACCAGCGCGATGGCGGGGATCGGGCGCAGGAAGGAGATCACCGGGGTGACCGCGGCGGACAGCCTCGGCAGATACCCGGTGGCGAAGCCCAGCACACTGCCGACGAGGGCGCCGAGCAGGAAACCCTGCCCTGCACGGGCCAGGCTGGCACCGAGATCAGCGGCCAAGAGGCCGCTCCGTGCGCTGTCCGCGAGCGCGGCCGCGGTCTCACCGGGCGTGGGCAGCAGTCCCGGCGCCACCGCACCGGACCAGGCGAGCAGGCACCACAGCGCGATCACAGCACCTGCCGCGCCCAGGGCGGGGCCGAGTCGGCCGAGAGCCCGGCCGGGCGGTGAGGGGGTGGCGTGCACGGGGGACTCCTCGTTCGGTTCTCACACGTTGATAAGTGAGGTCAATAATTGACCACGCTTATGAAGGAAGTGTTGCGGCAGTACGAAACCTCGCCTGGCCCCCGGGCCCTTGATCGGTGATGAGGTACGTTCGCCTGCGTGTCTCGACCCGAACCCACGCCCGAGGCGATCGAGGTCGGACGGGTGATCCGGAGCTGCCGCAAACAGCGCGGCGTCTCCATGGCCGTCCTCGCCACCCGCTCCGGTCTCTCCCAGCCGTTCCTCAGCCAGCTCGAACGCGGCCTCGCCACCCCGAGCCTCAGCTCGATCTACCGGATCGCGGAAGCGCTGGACGTCACCCCGGGCACCTTCCTCAGACCGCCCGCCCGACCGGGTGCGGTCAGCCACGAGAGCGACCCTCAGGTGATCCGCGTCAGCGAGGCCGCCGGGCAGATCGCCCAGGTCCTCATCCCCGGCGGGCGCAGCACGCTGATGGAGGCCTACGAGCACCACTTCGAGCCCGGCCAGGGCGAGCGCGGCTGGTTCGAGCACCCCGGCGAGGACTTCCTCTACGTACTGGAGGGCGAGATCGTCCTGGAGGTCGAGGGCGAGGAACCGCTGACCCTGCACGCCGGCCAGAGCGCCCACCACCGGGGCGAAGTCCCGCACCGCTGCCGTCTGACGGGCCCGGCCTCCGCCCGCACTCTGCTGGTCATCGCGAACGCCTAGGCCGCGCTGTCGCTCGTGAACTCCCCGAGTTCACCCCTTCCCTGACAGAGGGTCCGGCTGCGAACCGGCCCCACATCCCAGCCGCCGACCTGCGCCGTCTTTCATCCCGAGATCGAACTGTCCGCCATTCGGTCACGCTCTTGCCGGGAAGGTCACTTCGGGCGAGTATCCCTATCAATCCGATGGGAAAAGTAGGGATTCAGTGAAGTCCGGTCGACCAAGACGCTGATGCTGTCGGTGGTCGCCGGGGCTCGGTGCCCGGCTCATGAGCCCCGTGCGCTTCCCGCACCTCCCAGCAACCGGCCAACGCCACCCAACAACGTTCCGGAGTAGCCGACATGACCACCGCCACCCCCCATGGCACCGCAGCCCGCCCAGCCCTTGCGCCACGCCGCGGCACTCGGGTGTGCCGGTGACGCCCATGCGGACGACACCGAGCCCCGCCGGCCGCCGAACCGCCGACGAGCAGCGCCGCGCGCTGCTGCGTACCGTCCGCGACGTGGCGGACGACCTCGCCGCGGACGCAATCGTCCGCGACCAGGCGGGCAAACCGCCGACCGACGAGACGGCCCGGCTGCGCGAGGCCGGCCTGCCGGCGGCCCTCACCCCGCCCGGGCCCGGCCGTGGGACTGACTGGCGTACCGGATGCGCCGTCATACGGGAGATCGCCGCAGCGGACAGCTCTGTCGGCGACGTGCTCGCCCGCCACTACGTACACGCCTGGAGCGGACGCTTCTACGCGGATCACCACCACGCGAACGCCCTCGAAGAGGAGTCGGTGCGCGAGCGGTGGCTGTGGACCGGGGCGATCCGCACCCCTGCACCCAACGAGGACACCGCGGTACCGGACCTCACGCTGAGGCCGCGCGCCCCCGGCTACCTGCTGAACGGGCGCCGGTCCGTGGACACCGCGGTGGCCGTCGCCGACCAGATCGTGGTGGACGCCGTCTGCACCGCGACCGGTGACGTCCTGGTCGTACGGATCCCGCCCGGCTCACGGGGCGTGACCATCGAACCCGCCCACGACCGCCTCGGGCAGCGCGTCGCCGGCGCGGGTGAAGTCGTCCTGGACCGAGTCGCCGTCACGCCCGGGCAGGTGCTGGGCCGTCGGCCCCACGACGAGGAATCGACCGCACCCTTCACCGCGCTCGCGGAGCCGGCGCTCCGGCTCGCCCTGTGCCACGTCGGCCTCGGCATCGCCGAGGGCGCCCTCACCGAGGCACGCGACCTCAGCAGGCGCGGCCGCGCACACCAGCCGGCCGGTGGGGACCCGGACCTCTTCCTGACGTACGGGGAACTCGCCTCTGCCGCGCAGACGGCCACCGCCGTGGTCGACCGGGCGACGGAGGTGATGGCGCAGGCACTCGCCACAGGTGCGCAGCTCGATGCCGAGGTACCCGCGGGCATCGCCGCCCTGGTCGCCACCGCCGAGACCGTGATGTCGAAGGCCACCTTGCACATCACCACCCGGGTGCTGGAACTCGCCGATGCCCCCGGCCTGGACCGGTTCTGGCGCAACGCCCGCGTCCTGACGGCCCACCGCCCGGTCGCGCACCGCCTGCGCTCCATCGGGGAGCACTACCTCAACGGCTCCCACCGCGCGGTGGCGGCGGCCTTCCATTGAGGAGGGCCACCGCACCGGACTCGGGTCCGCGACCTGAGCCTCTCGGCCGCCGGGCCCGAGTACCTGCCCGGCGGCCGGCGCCATGCAGGATAATGACCGTATGCGGATCTCAGCCAGGGCGGACTATGCGGTACGTGCCGCGCTGCAGCTTGCCGCGTCACAGGATGACGGGCCGGTGAAGGCGGAAGCCATCGCCGACGCCCAGGACATCCCGCACAAGTTCCTCGAGGGCATCCTGAACGACATGCGCCGAGGCGGTCTCGTGCTGAGCCAGCGCGGTGGCAACGGGGGCTACAGGCTGGCCAAGCCCGCCGAGTCCATCAGCATCGCGGACGTCATCCGCATCGTGGACGGACCGCTGGTCTCGGTGCGGGGGGTCCGCCCCCCGGACCTGTCCTACACCGGCCCCGCCCAGTCGCTGCTCCCCCTGTGGGTCGCACTGCGGGCCAACGTGCGCGAGATCCTCGACGGCGTGACGCTCGCCGACGTCGCGTCGTCCGACCTGCCCGCCGACGTATCGGCACTGGCCGACACCCCCGGCGCCTGGGCCAATCCCTGAGCCCCGCCCCGCCCCACCCGCCCCACCTGCACTTTCTCACATCCTGAGAGCTCAGCGTCCACCATGCGGTCAGCCCCTTGGGGCGCGTGTCCGCCTCTGCCAAGATGCCTACCAACCAGGTGGGAAAACTAGGAATTCAGTGAGGTGGCCGGCCATGCGAACACTGCACCACGCGGGCCGGATGCTGCCTCTGACCTCCCGCCGACACATCGACCTGGTCCGTACGTCCAGCGCCATCTGTCAGCCCGGCTGATACCCCTCGGCGGGCCGGGCCCGCGCGTAGTGCACCACTGGGCGCTGTCCCCCTTCGCTCTCCGTCGGCCGGGCGGGCACCTGCGCCGCCCCCACCGACCGCGTGCCTTCGAACGCGGGCGTCCGACATACGGGCTCTACGTCCGTTCCCCGGACAGCCGGCACCCATCAGTTCCTCAGCCTGCGACCGCGATCCCGCCGCCGACGGCCGGGCGTGGGTGCCGTGCGTGCCGATGGCTTCGAGTCGCCCATCTCCGCATCTCCGCATCTCCCTGAACACCATCCCGTGAAAGGACACCTCCGTGTCTGCTGCAAGACCGCTCACCACCCTGCGCGCCATCGCCGTCACCGCAACGCTTCCCCTCCTTCTCACCGCCTGCGGCTATGGTTCCGAGGCGAAGAAGGAAGACGACAAGGGCAAGGTCGCGGCCGCCGGTGACACGAAGCTGTCCGCCTCCGAGGTCCGCATCGGGTACTTCCCGAACCTGACGCACGCCACCGCCCTGGTCGGCCTCCAGGAGGGCCTGATCCAGAAGGAACTCGGCGCCACCGCGATCAAGCCGCAGTCCTTCAACGCCGGCCCGTCCGAGATCGAAGCCCTCAACGGCGGCTCTCTCGACATCGGCTTCATCGGCCCCTCGCCGTCCATCAACGGCTACGTGAAGTCCAAGGGCTCCAACCTGAAGATCATCTCCGGCTCCGCCTCCGGCGGCGTCAAGCTCGTCGTGAACCCGGACAAGATCAAGACCCTGGACGACCTCAAGGGCAAGAAGATCGCCACCCCCCAGAAGGGGAACACGCAGGACGTCGCGTTCCTCAACTGGATCTCCGAGAAGGGCTGGACGGTCGACCCCGAGTCCGGCAAGGGCGACGTCTCCGTCGTCCGCACCGACAACAAGGTCACCCCCGACGCCTTCAAGCAGGGCTCCATCGACGGCGCCTGGGTGCCCGAGCCCACGGCCTCCAAGCTCGTCTCCGACGGCGGCTCCGTCCTCCTCGACGAGACCGCCCTGTGGCCCGACAAGAAGTTCGTGATCACGAACATCATCGTGTCGCAGAAGTTCCTCAAGGAGCACCCGGACGTGGTCGAGGCCGTGCTCAAGGGCACGGTGAAGACCAACGAGTGGATCAACGCCAACCCGGACAAGGCCAAGGCCTCCGCCAACGCCAAGCTGGAAGCCGAAGGCGGCAAGCCGCTCGACGCGAAGATCATCGACCCGGCCTGGACCAGCATCCTCGTCACCGACGACCCGCTGGCCGACACGCTGAAGAAGCAGGCCGACTACGCCGTCAAGGCCAAGCTCATCGAGCAGCCCGACCTGGCCGGCATCTACGACCTGACGCTCCTGAACAAGGTCCTGAAGGCCGCCGGCAAGCCCGAGGTCTCCGACGCCGGCCTCGGCACCAAGTAGTCCCGCAACCCGGCAATCCCAGGAGGTGACGAACCTCGGTGTCGCTCCCGAAGAGTTCGTCACCATCCTGGGCATGCCGAAGTGTCCGAGCGAACCCAGGGCCGTGCAAGCGGAGTTGGACATTTCATATGCCGTACATGGATCGACCTGACGCCCGCCCCTAACCTCATCGGCATGGCAGCAGGAAGCCTTCTCACCACGCGCCGCCACCTCGATCTGGGCAGGCTGGCGAGCGCTCTGTGTCCGATCGCCCGGGCACGACAGTAATCGCGCCTCGTCTCTCTTCCACCCCTTCACGGCAGTTGAGCTGCCGTCCCCGTACGAGCTGCGGAACCAGGAGAAGACATCCCATGAGCGACAACAGCAGACCCCGGGTGAGCCGCCGCGGATTCCTCGCCGGCACGGCGGCCGCCGCGGCCGCCGCGGCCGTTCCCGCGATCGCCCAGGTGGCGGCAGCCACCCCCGCCGCTGCCGCGACCCGGCCCAACATCCTGCTCATCGTCACGGACGACCAGCCCAAGCACACCGAATGGGCACTGCCGAAGACCACGGCCTGGCTGGCCGACCAGGGCGTCAAGTTCACCAACGGGCACGTCACCACCCCGCTCTGCTCGCCCTCCCGATCGTCGGTCCTCACCGGCCGCTACGCCCACAACCACGGCGTCCGCAACAACAAGGCCTCGTACCGGCTCGACCAGGGCACCACCCTGCCCCGGTACCTGAAGCAGGCCGGCTACCGCACCGGCCTGTTCGGCAAGTGGCTCAACTCCTGGACCCTTTCCGACAATCCCCCGCACTTCGAGGAGTTCGCCCTGCTCCAGCCGGGCTACGTCGACGCGCAGTGGAACGTCAACGGCACGGTCCAGACGATCAACGGGTACACCACCAACATCATCAAGAACCGCACCCTGAACTTCCTCGACAAGGCGGCAGCCGATTCCCGGCCCTGGTTCGCGTACGTCACCCCGTACGCCTCCCACGGTCCGCGCACGCCCGAGGCGAAGTACGCCGGCACGGCCGTCCCGGACTGGAGCGGCAGGCCCTCCGTCCCGGAGAACGACCGCAGCGACAAACCGGCCTACATCCGCAACGCGACCGGGACCCTGGCCGACGGGAAGCAGATCCGTGGGGAACAGCTGCGCACGCTGCTCACCGTCGACGACACGGTCCAGGCGTTCAAGGAGAAGCTCCAGGCGCTCGGACAGCTCGACAACACCCTGGTGATCTACATCGCCGACAACGGCTTCACCTGGGCGGACCACGGCTGGACCAAGAAGTCGGTGCCCTACAGCCCGGCGCATGAGGTCCCGTTCTACCTCTCCTGGCCGGCCGGCGGCCTGGGCGCGGGGACCACCGACAACCGCATCACCGCCAACATCGACATCGCCCCCACGGTCCTCGACGCGGCCGGCATCACGCCCACCCACTCGGTGGACGGCAGGTCCCTCCTCTCCTCGTACAGCCGCGACCACCTGCTCGTCGAGTGGTGGCAGCAGGGTGCGAACGCGGGCGGGCCGCCCACCTGGTCGTCGTATGTCGCCAAGAACAAGCAGTACACGGAGTACTACGACCTCACCACCGACGGCAACGGCAACGTATCCGGCACGGGGCAGGTGAAGTTCCGCGAGTACTACGACCTGGCGGGCGACCCCCACCAGCTGACGAACAAGCTGTACCAGGCCACCCCGGCGGACGAGCAGAACCTGGGCATCCCCGCCCTGGCGGCACAACTCGCCGCCGACCGCACCGCCTAGCGGTACTCGGCCGGGTGCCCCCCGGCATCACCCGCGGGGCACCCCGCCCGGGCCCCCCCCCCCCACCAAGCCCCCCCCCCCCCCCCCGGATTGTTGTTGGGGGTGTGGCCCGGCGGCGAACCCCCGGGGGCCCCCCCGGCCCGGGCCCCGCCCCCGCACCTCACACCGACGGAGCCGCCATGCTTTCCTGCTGCACCCCCGGACACGGCGACGCCACCCCCGTCGCGCTCTCCCTCGCACCGCGGCCACCTGTCGCCGACGCCCAGCGGGCCGCCGCCCGCCGGCTGATCGACCTGCCGGGCGGACGCTTCCTCATGGGCACCGACGACCCGGACTCCTTCCCGGCCGACGGCGAAGGGCCGGTGCGCGAGGTCGCCGTCGACCCGTTCCGCATCGCGCCCACGACGGTGACCAACGCCCAGTTCGCCACCTTCGTCAAGGCCACCGGCCACGTCACCGAAGCCGAACACTTCGGATTCTCCTTCGTCTTCGGCGGCTTCCTGACCGAGGACGTCGCCGCCGCGTCCCCGCCCGTGGCGGCCGTCCCGTGGTGGCGGGCCGTCCAGGGCGCCAGTTGGCGGCACCCCGAGGGCGCCGGCTCGTCCGTCACCGCACGCCAGAACCACCCCGTCGTCCACGTCTCCTGGAACGACGCCCAGGCGTACTGCGCATGGTCCGGCACCCGCCTGCCCACCGAGGCCGAATGGGAGTACGCGGCCCGCGGCGGGCTCGAGCAACGGCGCTACCCGTGGGGCGACGACCTCACCCCCGGCGGCCGGCACATGTGCAACATCTGGCAGGGCGACTTCCCCACCCTGAACACCGCGGAGGACGGCTACGAGGGCACGGCACCGGCGAAGTCGTTCCGCCCCAACGGCTTCGGGCTCTACAACGCCGTCGGCAACGTATGGGAATGGTGCGCCGACTGGTTCGCACCCGGAACCAGCCGTGTGATGCGCGGCGGCTCCTACCTCTGCCACGACTCGTACTGCAACCGCTACCGCGTCGCGGCCCGCAGCTCCAACACGCCCGACAGCTCCACCGGCAACATCGGCTTCCGCGTCGCCGCGGACGCGAACAGTGGCGCAGCCGCCGGCCGGTGAGCCGTGCGGCCGGCTGGGAGCAGGCAGGACACCGCCGGTCATCCCTCCTTGAGGACGCCCCGGGCTTTGACCGCCTCGCGCAGACGTATGGCCATCTCGACCGCCTGGTCCGGCGGCAGCGGCAGGACACCGTTCTCCGTCATCAGAGCGTGGAACTGCTGGTGTGGATAGGGGACGCCGGACGGCAGAGCGGCGACGTGCCAGTGCAGATGCGCATTGCCCTGCTGGCTGCCCAGCGAGTAGAGGTACGTCCGCTCCGGCTCGCAGACGGCCTCGACGGCGAGGGCGATCTCCCGGACGAACAGCATGAGCCGGTGGTAGGCCCCCTCGTCCAGGTCACGCACGACATGCTCGACGTGCGCCTTCGGCGCGACGAGGACCTTGCCCGGCAGCGTGGGCCACCTGTCCAGGAACGCGACGTGAGCGGCATCCTCGAAAACCGTCTCGTGCGCGTAGCCCGGGTCCCCGGCGAGGAACGCACAGACGAAGCACGGGCCACTCCGCGTGCGCTCCACATACGCCTCAAGATCCATCGGTCGTCGGTCCATCGACATCCTTTGCACCTCTCCGCAGGGATGGGTGTACCCGTCTGGGGTAGTAGATGAGGCCCCGGCTGGTGACCTCTTGACCGACCCGACACCGCGAGGTCGTTTCCTTTCGGCCTCGCAACCCGCAAGGCGGCCCCGGGGATCCCGGCGTTACCAGGCGACCGTGCCGTCCGTTGTTGCCACAGCATGGCAACCGTATGGCAGTCGTGCCGGGCAGCGGCCGCAAGGGTGCTGCGAGGTCCAGGATCACAGGATCCCCAGCACGTGCCTCCGGCCTTCCGCACAAGCCCTCCCCCCTATGCCAAGGACCACGATCCACCATGACTGTTTCCGCCGCCCTGAGCGTGAGCGAGGCGTTCTCACGCCGCCACGAGCTGACCGTCGTCGACGTCCGTACTCCGGGCGAGTTCGCGTCCGGCCATCTGCCGGACGCCGTCAACATCCCCCTCGACCGCATCGGGCGGGCGCTGCCGGACCTCCGGGAGTCCGCCGAACACAAGCCCCTGCTGGTGGTGTGCGCCTCCGGCGCACGGGCGGAGAACGCCGCTGCCACCCTGGCCTCCCACGGCGTCGACGCGTCGATCCTCACCGGCGGCACCACCGCCTGGGCGGCCGCGGGGCACCCGCTCGACCACCCCGAAGGCCATCTGCGGACCGTCTGGGCCATGGAGCGCCAAGTCCGGTTCACCGCGGGCTCCGTCGTACTCCTCGGCCTGGCCCTCGGCTTCCTCGTGCATCCGGCCTTCCTGTTGCTGTCCGCGGGTATCGCAGCCGGCCTGGTCTTCTCCGCCCTCACCAACACCTGCGGCATGGCGGTCGTGCTCGGCAGGCTTCCCTTCAACCGGCGGGGGACGGCGCCCGCGGGCCCCTCGCTGCCGTCCGCTTCTCCCGAGGAGCCTCGCGGGTGACGGGCCGGCGTGGGTGCCCGCCCGTGTGCTGCTGACGGGCTCCCTTCAGTGCGCTGTTACCAGTTGCACTGGGCCCTCAGAGCCTCTCCGGAATCCCAGGGGGGGGGTCAGCGCGGGCGTACGCCGTCGATGGCGATCGCGAGCAGGAGGTCGGCCTCGGCCGGGCCGTCGACGTCCTGCTCGGTGGCCAGCGCGATGGCGCCGACGAGTTTCAGCAGCTGGGTGATGGTGATCTCGGGGCGGACGGCGTCTGCCGCCCGGGCGCGCGCGAGGAGGGCGTCTCCGGCGGTGGTGATCATGTCGTGGCAGGTCTCGCCCAGTGTCGGGGCCGCGTCGCGCATCAGGGACGCTCCCAGTCCCCGGTTGGCCACGGCGTGTGCGCCGACGGCGCGGAGCCAGGTGAACAGGGCCTGGCCCGGGTCGGGTTCGGCGAGTAGATCGCCGGCCTTCGCACACAGGGTCTCCACGCGGTCCTTGAAGACGGCCTCCAAGAGCGCCTGGCGGGAGGGGAAGTGGCGGTGCAGGGTCGCCGAGCCGACTTGGGCGCGGCGCGCGACCTCCTCCAGGGAGGCGTCGGCGCCGTGTTCGGCGATCAGGGCGCCGGCGGCGGCCACGATCTTTTCGAGGTTTCGGCGGGCGTCGGCGCGCATCGGCCGGCGGGGCGGGGTGGTGGCGTCCTTCGGCACGGGTGCTCCTGAAAACTTGATAAGTGGGGTGGCCCTCCATATCGTAGCGAACGAGAAATGGAGGGCCACCCCACTTACGGGATGGCTCCCCTTCCGCATGGATGCGATGGAGATGAATGTGAAGTTGACGCAGAAGAGCGTCGTGGTGGTGGGCGCGACCGGCCTGCAGGGCAGGGCCGTGACGCATCACCTGCTCCGGGACGGCTGGCAGGTGCGCGCACTGACACGGGATCCGAGCGGGGCAGGGGCCAGGGCGCTGGCGCAGGCCGGGGCGCAGGTGGTGCGGGCGCAGATGGAGGACGTCGGCTCCCTGACCGCCGCGGCCGAGGGCGCCTGGGGCATGTTCAGCGTCCAGCCCACCGTCGGCTCGCCCGGCACCGCGCCGGATTTCACCGCCGAGGACGAGGTGCGCTGGGGCGTGAACGTCGCCGAGGCCGCGCACGCCGCGGGCATCGGGCACTTCGTCTTCACCTCGGTCGCCGAAGCGGACCGGCACCTTGCGGAGAAGGTGCCGGTGAACCTGGTCAGCAAGTGGCGGATCGAGCAGCACATCGCCGCGCTCGGCCTGCCCGCGACGATCCTGCGGCCGGTGTCCTTCATGGAGAACTTCACCGGCGGATACGCGCTGCGGAACGGGAACCTGTCCACCGGGCTCGCACCGGAGGTCCCCCAGCAGATCATGGCCGTCGACGATGTCGGCGCCATCGCCGCGCTGGCGTTCTCCCGGCCCGGGGAATGGATCGGCCGGGCCGTCTCCCTGGCCGGGGACGAACTCACGCCGGTTCAGATCGCCGCGGCCATCGGCACGGCACTCGGCATACCGCTGCCTTACGTTCAGGTCCCGATCGACGCGATCCGGGCCCTCAGCGAAGACTTCGCCTACGCCAACGAATGGCTCAACGCGCTCGGCTACCGCGCCGACATTTCCGCCACCCGGAAGATCCACCCCGCCGCGATGGATTTCGACATCTGGCTGGGGCACACCGGGGCGTCCCAGATCGCCGCGTTCCTGGACTCCGCGCGCACCGCAGGGCAGGACACGTGAGCGCCCGCACCACCCCTGCCGGCCCCCACGGGTTCGGCCTGCCCGGAGGGTACGACTCCCCTTTAGTGGCATTTGTCGTTTTCAGTCAATGAGAACGGATTTCAGGTCATTGTGACCGAAGGCCCGGCCGCCGGGACGGAGGCAGCCGACGCTGGAACGGCGTCCCGTCCCTGCCAGGACGGGGCATCGCGATCCAAACGCACAGGGGGAAGGGGAAACCATGGGGGTCCGTACACGGATGCGAGGGGGCGGCATCGCGCTGGGGGCCGCGGTGCTGGCGGTCGGGGTGGCGTCGGGCCCGGCGACGGGTGCCGACCAGTGGCGGCCGAGGCCGGGGAGCCTGTACATCTCCGACCTCCCCACAACCGAGTCGTGGCGCGCCGCACCGATCGCGCGCGGCTGGGGCAGTGCGTACGAGGACTGCCAGGTGGGCTGGCCGGAGGGTCGGCCCGAGGTGAACGTCTGGAACCGGGAATTCACCACCGCCGAGACCGCGTTCGCCCAGCAGAAGGTGGTGGTCTTCGCCACGGAGGCCGAGGCCATTGCCTTCGCGGACGCCACCCGGCAGCGCTATGCCAACTGCGCGAACGGCCCACAGGAGCCGGGCGTGACCGCGACCGGCTATGACCACGGCGTGCTGGACGTGGAGGAGGGTGCGACCCTCCACGGGATGCACACCTTCAATGCCAACGCCCAAGAGCGCCCCGACTTCAACTACCTGTGGGGTGTGGGCCGCGACGGGGACACCGTCACGCTGGTCCTGTGGTCGAGCTACTGGGGCGAGCCGCCCGTGGCCGCTTGGAAGAACACCCTGCGGAAAGCGGTGACCAAGCTGTACTGAGTACGGCCGACGCCGGGCGGGAACGCTCCGCTCCCGCCCGGCGTCGGTCGGCGTGCTCCGGCTAGTTCTCCAGGCGCACAGGCATCAGCATCGAGAAGGTGTCCTCGGTGTCGGTCCGGCGGATCGCGATGGGCGCCGTAGGGGCGCCGAACTCCAGGATCAGCTGGTCCTGGGCGCCGGCGGCGAGGGCGTGCAGCAGGTACTCGCGGTTGACGGCGACACGGTCCCGATCGTCGTCACCGTCCTCGCAGACGGTCACCGAGCCGTCGGCCGCCACCTTGAGCACGCTGAGGTCGCAGGACATGCCGTCCTGCTCGCGCACCTCGCTCGCACGGACGGGGCCGGTCTCCAGCGCCTCCCGGAAGGCCGGGACATCGACGAGGGCACGGCGCCCCGCCGGCAGCCGAACGAGGCGCCGGTAATCAGGGAAGTCGTGATCGAGGCACTGGCCGGCCACCTGCCGGTCCCCCGTCTCCAGAGCCACGCGGTCACCGTCCACGGTGAGCCGTACGGACGCGTCGTCGCTCAGCAGCGCCCGCATCGCGTCGACGAGCGGGGACGGCACGATGGCCTGCACCCGGGGCCCGTCATGCCCGGTGGCACCGGCCTGTGCGACAGCCATCCGATACCGGTCGGTGGCCACGACACGCAGTACCTCACCCTCGATGTCGAACAGCACACCGCCGAGCATCGGCAGCTCCGGATCGGTACTGGCGGCGAAGCGGACCGCGTCCAACGCGGCGGCCAGCTCGGGCGCGGAGACAGCCGGCCGGGCGGTGGCGGTACGGAGCATGGTCATGGGTTTCTCCCTGCATTCGAGTAGCAATCGGAGCGTGGAGAACTCGGTGCGGGCATCGGACAGCCCCGACTCAAGACGGCGCAGGTGTGCCTGAAGCAGCTTCCGCACCAGGTCGGTGTCCGCACTGGACCAGCCGGCCAGCACCAGCCGAATGTCCGCCAGCGGCATACCCGCCCGACGCAACCGGGCCAGCAACCGGGACTCTTCAAGCTGCTCGGGGCCGTACCAGCGGTAGCCGCTCACCGGATCCACCCAAGTCGGCACCAGCACGCCGGCACCGTCGTAGAACCGCAGTGCACTCACACTCAGTCCACTGTCCCGGGCCATCTCACCAATACTGCGCATCTCGCTCTCCACACCCACAACCCTGAGCCCTCCACCAAGTCGAGGGTCAACAGCCGGCCGACTGGAACACTGAACACCATGCGGGCACGGAGGCGAACCGGCAGATGGAGGTCCGGCGCCCGACCCCGTGGTGGAGCCGATCCTGCCGAGAGCTACCTTCGTAGCGATCACCACGGCAGGGGGAGACATACAGATGGACGAGCGGCTCGAAGCCGAAGGCGAGGTGGCGGTTGCCCGCCTCGCCATCGACAGCGGGGACCTGGGGCATGCGGCGAAGCACCTCGGCAACGCGCTGACCGCCGACCCCCGATGCCCCGACGCCTACGAGGCCCTGGCCGAGCTCGTCGCGGCCGCCGGTGGCCACGCCGCCGCCTTGGAGCTGTTCCCCGCGGACGAGCCCTACATCGGCTCGATCGCCTGCGTCGCCCAGCTCCACGCGGCCGCCGGACAGTGGGAACCCGCTCTGTCCGCGCTCGCCACGGTGATCGGCGCCGAGCCCGAACGCCCCTGGGCGCAGGTCGCCTGGCTGGCCGACCCCGACCTGCCCGGACGGGTCTCGCCCGACGCCGTCACCCGAGCCGTCGCCGGCCTCTCCCGCAACCTGCCCGATCCACTGCCACCGCAGCTCCGCGACGGCGTCCAGCCCTTCTACACCCTGGTCAGAGCCGGCGTCGCCGCCCACCCCGGGCACACACTGCTGCACGCGATGGCCTCCACACTCGCGCGCCGCTTCGGCGACACCGCCGACGCCGTCGCATGGGCCGAGCGCGCCCAACAGCTCGAGCCGGGCCACTCGCAGGCGGTCATCCTCGGCTCCGCCCTGCACGCCGCCGGACGCCCCGACGACGCCCTGGCCGTGTGGGAGGCGGAGATAGCCCGCGACCCCTCCGATCTCGACCTGTACGTCGACGTCGCCGAGCTCTACGGCAAGACCGGCCGCCCCGCCGAGGGCCTGGCCTGGCTCGACCGCGCCCTGGCCGCGGAACCCGACCACCCGAAGGCAGCACCCGCCGTACTCGCCCTGCGCCACGCCGTCGACGGCGGTACGGCGCACCTGCTCGCGCTCTCCGACCACCTGCGCACCCACCCCGACCACGGCTACGCGGCCCACCTCCTGGACAGGCTCTGCGACGACAAGCCGTGGCTCGGCCACGTGCACGAGGCGCTCGAGGCGAGCGTCAACGTGCTGCACCAGATGCTCGGCAACCCCAAGAGCGCCCGCGACCACGAGATAGAACTGCTGGGCTCCGCCCTGGAGGCGCCCAGTACGCGCCTTGCCCTGCGCATGGGCTTCCCTCGCTCGACGATCGACTACCAAGGGGTGCCCGAGCCCGATCCCCGGGTTCCGCAGTACCGGGTCGACACCGTCCTGTGGCGTTTCGACGGCGTCGAGGCCCACCCCGCGATCGACCCGCCGTCGCCCGAGGCCGCTGAACTCGTACGCCAAGTCGCCGCGTTGAGCTGGTCGGCGCCGGGCGCCGCGTACGACCACTCCGTACGGCTCTCCGGCCTGTCCGCCGAGGATCTGCTGGCCGTGTGCGTGCACCCGCCGCTGCCCCGGGAGGACGAGCAGGGGGCGTATCTGCTGGGCCGCCGGCCCGAGATGTGGGTCCGGGCCGTCCAGACCTTCGCGTGCCTGGGCCTGGCCCATCACCGCGCGGACGAGCCCTGGCAGGAGTCCCGGCGCCGGGCCCTGCTCCTGGACCTGCTCTTCGGCCCCGAGGACTGGACCAACGAGGCCGCCGGCTTCGCACTCCTCGCCATCGCCTGGACCGACCCCGCGTCCCGAGAGGACATCGGGGCCCGCCTCGTCGACCGCATGATGGCCGTGGGCAAGGCCTGGCAGGAGCGCGACGCGACGATCCTCGCGTCCCTGAGCCATCTCGTACTGGCCTGCCCGTGGCTGCCCGAGACCTTCCTCGACCTGGCCGGGAAGATGCTCTCGGCTGCAACGGAGTTCCACGCCGAGACCCCGCCGGACGACGCGGAACGCCGGTCGGACATCACGGCCGCGCTGGAGGCCCGCCAGACCGCACCGCACCCGACCGACGCCACGCAGGACCGAAAGCCCCGCTCCCTCCTGCGCCGCCTCTTCGGCCGCACCCGCTGATACCCCGCCGGCCGTGGCAGGCAGCCGCTGCCGCACACGGCCGGCACGGGGGTCGCGGCATTCGCCTGGTCGGGCCAAGCGAAGGCGGCCCGTCGCCGCGAATGGCCCAGCATGGGGACACCCGACAGGCCAGGAATCGGATGAGGTGCCTAACGTCGCTCTCAGACGGATCGGTTCGCGAAGCCTGTGGAGGCATCATGTCCCATCGGGGCCGCCGGCTGGCGGGCGCCTGCATGAGCGCGGTCGCTGTCGGCCTGCTCGTTACGGGAGGCGCCCTCGCCCCACCGCCGCACGAGCGTTCCGGCAACGATGCCGGGTCCGAGATCGCAACGGGCGCCTATCTCCACTACGGCTCGCCCGGCGTCGAGAGGATGCGGGAACTCTCGCACTGGCTCGGGGGCACCGAGCTGCGCGCCGGGCACACCTACCTGCCCGGTGACACCTGGTCGAACATCGAGGGGGCGCCCGATTCCTTGGGCAGCTGGGCACGGTGGCGCAACGCGAGAGCGGATCGGCTGTTCGTACTGAACGTGCCCATGCAGGAGCGCAACGAGGCCGGCGTTCCCGACGGGCGGGTCGCCGAGCTGATCCGATCGGGGGCGCGGGGTGAGTACGACCACCATTTCCGGCGGCTGGCCGAGCGGCTCGTCGACCTCGGGGTGCCGGACACGGTGATCGTGCTCGGCTGGGAGATGAACGGCTTCAACTACACCCACCGGTGTCGGCCCGACCCCGAGAACTGGAAGAGGTACTGGCGGCGCATCGTGGCCGCCATGCGCTCCGTGGACGGGCAGCGGTTCCAGTTCGACTTCGCTCCCAACCGCGGCATCGACGCGATCGCCTGGACCAGCTGCTACCCGGGCGACGACGTGGTCGATATCGTCGGCATGGACACCTATGACCAGCCGCCCGGCCATACCTTCGACGAGCAGGTCGAGCAGCCCTACGGACTCGGGCAGCAGGTCGACTTCGCCGAGGCGCACGGCAAACCGATCTCGTACCCCGAATGGGGGCTGTTCCGCAACGGCGACAACCCCGAATACATGCGGCGGATGCTGGCGTGGATCGCCGAGCACAGGCCGCTGTACCACAGCATCACCGACTACTGCCCGCACGGTGTGTGGCAGTGCGGGCAGAACCCGCGCTCCGCACGAGTCTTCCGGGAGTTCCTGACCACCCGACAAGGCCGCGGACGGCCTTCCGGCTTCGACCATGGGGACCGCAGGATCCGGCCGGAAGAGTGAGCCTTCCGACCGCTCGGGCCGGGGCCGGGTCGGCGCACCCATGCTCGCGGCATGGCATCCCGAATCAGCGAACTCGTCATCGACGCGGATGACCCCGGCCTGCCGGCCGCGCTCTGGTGCGATGTCCTCGGCGTTTGCCGCAGGCAGCTGAAGCCCATCTGACGGCTACTGCCTCGCTTCGTGGCAAGCCTTTGGGGCTGCGGAGGCGGCCGGAAGAGCTTCATCCCTGGAGCATACGGATGGCACGTACAGTCGTTCGATGGACGGGCGGGACGGGGTCTTGGTGCGGCCGTTCAGGTGATCTCCGGGGCGGACGCGCCCGCGTTCCGGCCTGGCAGACCCCGCCACCCGCGCTGTCCCTTCTCATGGACGGGCTGCCCCGCCCCCGCCTGTCCCCCGCATCCGAGGAGGCTCAGTCAGACATGACGCCCCCCGCACGCATCGACGTCCACCAGCACGTGATCCCACCGGACCGCAGTCGCGCCATCGCCGACCGCGCCGCGGCCCTCGGCTGGCCCGCGCCCGCATGGGACGAGCAGAGTGCGATCGCGATGATGGACCGGCGGTCGATCGCCACCGGTGTCCTGTCGTACGCCGCCCCCCTCGCGGCCCCCGACGACCCCGCCGGCGCCCGGGACGGGGCCCGGAGCGTGAACGAGTTCACCGCCGAGCTGGTCAAGGACCGGCCGGACCGCTTCGGTCACTTCGCCGCACTGCCCCTGCCCGACGTGGACGGCGCGCTCGCCGAAGCCGCGTACGCACTGGACGTACTGCGCGCCGACGGTGTGATGGTCCTGTCCAACGCCCAGGGCCGCTACCTCGGCGACCCGGCGTTCGAGCCGCTGTGGGCGGAACTGGACGCCCGTGCCGCCGTCGTCCTCGTCCACCCCACGGCGCCGCCGGGCACGATGGTTCCGGGCCTGCCCAGCCCGCTGGTCGACTTCCCGTACGACACCGCCCGTACCGCCCTGCACATGGCCGTCAACGGCGTTCCGGGCCGCTACCCCCGGATGAAGCTGATCCTCCCCCACGCCGGCGGCTTTCTGCCGTTCGCCGCCCAGCGGTTCGCCGTCGCCGCCCACCTGCACCCCGGATCCACCCCCGAGAGCCTGCAGAGCGAGCTCCGGCGCTTCTACTTCGACACCGCCCTCTCCGCCGGCCCTGCCGCCCTGCCGTCCCTGCTCGCCTTCGCCGCGCCCGAACACGTGCTGTACGGCAGTGACTTCCCCATGCTCCCCGAGGACTGGAGTACGGGCTTCGACACCGGCCTGGACGAGTACCAGCACTGGCAGGACGGACAACTGCACGCCATCAACCGCGGCAACGCCGAACTGCTCATCCCCCGCCTCGCCCAGATCTGACGGGCTCGGAGTCAGACCGGGTACCGGCGGGCCGAGTGGGTCCCGTACCCCGCCACCGCCCTGAAGGTAAGTGGCTCGTCGGCGGGGCCGGTTGGCGAGTGCCGTCCCGCGCCTGGCAGGGTCGGGCAGCATGGCGCGTGGCCGGGGCCGCGCGGACCGCCTTGGCTTCGGGGACGACATCCCGGTCACCGAGGCCTGACGGCGGGCCTGCCTCCAACGAACCCCGGCAGAGGACGCCACCATCCGCCGACCGGGAACCCTTTTGATCACCTTTGGCGTCTCCGTGGGCGTATGTGATCGCCGAGGTGAGGAGAGGCCGACGTGAAGACACGCCGTGCAGTACTGGCTCTGGGGGCGGGGGCGGCGGTGGCCGCCACCCTGCCGGCCGGCGGCGCCCATGCCGCGGGCCCGGGTGTCGTACGGCAGTTGCGG
Source organism: Streptomyces sp. NPDC059989 (assembly GCF_042736975.1). NCBI lineage: Bacteria > Bacillati > Actinomycetota > Actinomycetes > Kitasatosporales > Streptomycetaceae > Streptomyces > Streptomyces sp. NPDC059989. The sequence continues at coordinate 16,668 of NZ_JBHWUO010000007.1, read as the reverse complement.
GAACTGGAGCGGGAGCACGCCGCGCGTCTGGGGGTGTACGCGCGGGACACGGCCAGCGGCAGGACGGTGGCGTACCGGGCCGACGAGCCGTTCCCCATGTGCTCGCTGTTCAAGACACTGGCCGCGGCGGCCGTGATGCGGGAGTTCGGCCGGGACGGCGAGTACCTCGCGAAGCGCGTCTTCTACACGCGGGAGGACGTCACGAAGGCGGGCGGGGGTGAGATCACGCAGCAGGAGGCGAACATCGCGCGGGGTCTGACGGTGGCGGAGCTGTGTTCCGCCGCGATCGCCCAGAGCGACAACGCGGCCGGAAACCTGCTGCTCCGTGAGCTGGGCGGGCCCACCGCGATCACCCGGCTCTGCCGTTCCCTGGGCGACCCTACGACGCGGCTGGACCGGTGGGAGCCGAAGCTGAACTCGGCCGAGCCCGCGCGGGTCACGGACACCACCAGCCCGCGCGCCATCGGGCGGACGTACGCACGGCTCGTGCTGGGCAACTCGCTCGCCCCTCGGCACCGAGAGCTGCTGACGGGGTGGATGCTGGCCAACACGACCAGTGGGGAGCGGTTCCGGAAGGGTCTTCCCAAGGATTGGGCCATCGCGGACAAGACCGGCGCGGGGTCGTACGGGACCAACAACAACGCGGGGATCGCCTGGCCGCCGGGGCGGCCGCCGATCGTCCTGTCGGTGCTCACCACCAAGGCGGAGCCGGCCGCGCCGCGTGACAACGAGCTGGTGGCCAGGGCCGCGCGGCTGTTGGCGGACGCGTTGGGCTGACGGGGCGGGCTGACGGGGCGGGCGCACCCGCGGCCCGGCGCCTCGGGCCACGCGACCGCCCTGCTCCAGGCCACGGCACCGGCACCGGCCGTACTGCGTCCCGCTCATCGGCGGAACGGCTCCCGGCAGGTTGCCCGGGACCGGCGGTCAGTCGGCTGCGACGGTCCTCCATCGTTCTCGGTGCGCCCGCGCCGCGACGTCCGAGTCAGGCCCAGGGGTCGTCGCAGAGGACACCCGGCTCGGCGTTGTTCAGCATCTGGTCGAGGGTACGAGCGAGCCCCTTCTCATCGACGTGTGCGAGCCACGGAACGCCATCGAGGACGCCGGCCAGGTCATCCGTGACCAAAGCATCGAGCGCCGTGCGCAGTTCGTCCGGGACCGGGTCGTCCACGAGGCAGAGCCAGGCGAGCGCGGCGGTCACACGGACGTCCGCGGGCTGCGCGGGATCAACCCACAGGGCATGGGCCCAGGCGGCGGTCCGGGGCTCGGCGTGCTCACGGCCGAGTTCCGCGACGGCCAGCACGAGGCTCGCGCGGACCACGGCGGTCTGTTCCGTGGCGAGGCGGGAACGAAGGGCTTCCGTGATGCGCCCGGCCTCGCCCGAGGCAGTGGCCAGGGCGTAGCAGGCGGAGGCGCGGACCCCGGGGTCCGGGTCGTGGAGAAGCGGGAGAAGCAGGTCGACGTCGGCGGTGACCGCGTGGCGTGACGCCTCGATGGACCAGTTCATCGCGTAGCCGCCGCAGTCGCAGAGCGACTCCTGCGTGGCCACCTTGAGGAAGGTGTCGCGAGTGCCGTATCCCCAGTGCTCTCGTCGGGCCGCCGCGGCGGCCAGGTCGAGCATGCGTGCGCGGTGATGCACCGACGGGTCGGCAGCGAGGCGCACGAGGAACGGCACGGTCAGCGGTGCCACGGAGCCAACCGTGCCCTGGTGGACCACGCTGCCCCACAGCTGCCCCAGCGCCTGCCCGGCCGGCTCGGCGTCCGGGGAACGCAATCGAGCCAGTAGCTCAGGTACGTCGTCACCCGACCCGTGGGCATGCCCGAAGCGGCTCCAGGGCACCTCCCCGAACCGGAACCCGTCCTTGACGTCCTTCGGCATCGCAGCGATCACCGCACGCACGTCGAGCGGGGTTCCCTCGTACGGCTCGAATCCGTGTATGCGTACCTGCTCGTGATCAAACACAGGCTGCCCCTTCATGCCGGTCAGGTGCGATCTGTTGGGCAACAGACCTAGTCATCAGTGATGGGGTACATGGAGGCATAGGGATTGGGTTCGCCGGTTTGCGGGTCCAGCCCGGCCACAAGCCGTCGCCGTTGCACGCGCCGGCTGACGAAGGTGTCCGTCCGCTTCCAGAGGGACGCATCGCCGAGCGGGCAGGCGTCGAACCGCCCCAGCATCATGCGGGTGATGAACTGGACCATGCCGCAGTCGAACAAGGCCCACGGTGGTTCGCCGCACGAGTGGTGCCGACGCCAGGCTATGACGGGCCACTTGTCCGGATCGGGGTCGTTCATGAGCCAGGCCATCTCGTTGGCATTCATCCCGGAGCCCCAGGGCAGAACGGCCTCTGCACCAAGCGTCACGCCCGGGACGCGTGCGTCCTCGTCCCAGAGCCGGCGCAGGCCGACCGTCATGCTTCCGATGTGGCACGTTTCCCACCCGCGCACATCACTCGGGAGCGGAGGCAGAATGACGAGTTCTCCGATATCGCCCACGCCGTACGTATCCAGCAGAGCCTTGTAGTCACTCGGCAGCTTGGTGCCCAGCGCAACTTCGGCCGCGTTCCAGTCCATTCGCTCGCCGCCCGCCAAGTCTGCCGGCACAAGATCGAGCAATACGGCCACGTCAGGATGAATGCCCATGGCGGGGGTCCCCCTTGAGTAGGTGCTCAGTAACCCTAGTCGTGAGGTCTGACACCGTTGCTCGGGGTGGCCAGGTGGGCGGCGCCCCGAACCTGGTCGGCATCCGGGACTCACCCGCCTGCACGCTGCTCGTGCCGCTTGAGCCGGCACGAGCAGCGGAGGCGCGAGGTCACGTCACCCGACGGCGGTCCCCTCGACCTCGACCATCAGGGTGGGGATCGCCAGCCGTGTCACCCCGAGCATCGTGGTGGTCGGCGCCACCCCGGCGGCGCCCAACCGCGACGCCAGCACGCCGTAGTGCTGGAAGAGCAGATCGACGTCGGTGGTGTAGACGTTGAGCCGGACGAGGTTCGACAGGGACATGCCGGCCTCGCCGAGAACGGCCTCCAGGTTGTCGAGGCTCAGCGTCAACTGCGCCGCCATGTCACCGTCGTGCTGGGGCTTGCCGTCGCTGCTCATCGCGGTCTGCCCCGAGATGTACAGGGTCCGTGTGTGCCCGGAGACGATCTCGCCCTGGTTGTACCCCAACTCCTTCGACCAGGTCCACGGGTTGACCGTCGTGCGTTCCACAGCCACTTGAGCTCCATTCGATTCATCGACAGTTCGTACGTCCATCGGCGCGGTAGCCGCCTCTTCGACGTCGTGTTGATGAGCCTTCCAGCAAATCACGACATCCTGTGTCGCGTATTTCTGTAAGGTTTTCGCATGCGCGCCGACCGGTTGGTCTCCCTGGTCCTGCTGCTCCGGCAGCACGGCCGGCTCTCCGCGACCGCGCTGGCCCACGAGCTGGAGGTGTCCACTCGCACCGTCCTGCGCGACATCGAGGCGCTGTCCGCGGCCGGCGTCCCGGTCTACGCCGAACGCGGCAGGCACGGCGGTTTCGCGTTGCTGCCCGGTTTCCAGACCGAGCTCACCGGCCTGAACCACGACGAGGCGCTCGCCCTGCTGGTCGCCGGATCACGGCGCGGCGCGCAGGTGTTCGGCCTCGGCTCGGCGCTCGCTTCGGCCATGCGCAAGGTGGTCGACGCGCTGCCCGAGAGCTATCGGGCCACCGCGGCCGGTGCGACTCAGCGATTGCTCATCGACCCGGAGACCGACCTCCTCTCGCGTCGACTGGTTGCGGAGGAGGTGCCCGACGCCATCGTGGCCGAGGTCCTTCGCGCGGTGTTCGCCGGACACAAGCTGCGCATCCACTACGCGGCCGTGGACCAGACCCCGAAGTGGCGCACGGTGGACCCGATCGGCCTGGTCACCGTGCGCGAGCAGGTCTACTTGCTGGCCACACGGTCCGGCGCGGACCGCACCTACCGGCTGTCCCGGGTGATGGCCGCCGAGGAACTCGACGAACCCGCACAGCGACCGGACCGGGTCGATCTGGACCGGGCCTGGCAGGAACGCAGCAGCCGGTTTCGGACCGGCGGCGACGACCAGGTCGCCGTGCTGGTACGGGTGGATCCGGCGCGGCGGGAGGACCTGGTGGGCACCGCGCTGGCCGTCCTCGCCGAGGAACCCGAGGCAGACGGCCGGCTGCGGCTGGAGGTGACCTTCCAGGATTCGAGGCACGCCGAATGGGCGCTGTGGCAGGTCGCCACGAGCACGGAAGTCCTGGCCCCGCAGGAGTTGCGCACCTCCCTGCGCAACCGCGCCGCCGAGATCGCCACCCGCTATGGAGCGTCGTCCTGAGCGTTGACGCCTCCAGTCCCGTGGCTCGGCCCGCGAGCCGGCGGTAGCCTCGGCGCTCGCCGAACCGTGGAAAGGCAGGCCATGATCATCATTGCCGGAGAAGCCCTGATCGACCTCGTGCCGTTGGGCGGTGGCGAGCTCAGCGCGCTGCAGCCCAGACGCGGCGGCGGCCCGTACAACACCGCCCTCGCCCTGGCCCGCCTCGGCTCGCCCACCGCGTTCTGCTCCCGAGTGTCCACCGACCACTTCGGGCAGGCGCTCCTGGACGCGCTGGCCGCCGACGGGGTCGACCTCTCACTGGTGCAGCGCGGCCCCGAGCCCACCACGCTGGCGGTGGCGCATCTCGACGAGAGCGGCTCGGCCTCGTACGGCTTCTATACGGAAGGCACCGCCGACCGGCTCTTCGAACTGCCGGACGCCCTGCCCCCGCAGGTACGGGCCGTGTCGTTCGGGACCTGCTCGCTGGTGCTCGAACCGGGGGCCGGCGCCTACGAGAAGCTGCTGCACCGGGCGTACGGGGACGGGCTGTTCACCGCGCTCGACCCGAACATCCGGACCGGGCTCATCGCCGATCCGGAGGCCTACCGCGCCCGCTTCCGGTCCTGGCTTCCGTCGGTGAGCCTGCTGAAGCTCTCCACCGAGGACGCCGAATGGCTGGCGAGCGACACGCCGTTGGAGACGGCACTCGACGCGTGGCGCACGGCCGGACCGCGGGCCATCGTGCTGACCCGCGGCGGCGCGGGACTCACCGTCCTGACCGCCGCGGGAGCGACGTTTTCGGTGCCGGGCCACCCCGTGCAGGTAGCGGACACCATCGGCGCGGGCGACACCGTGAACGCCGCGCTGCTGCACCGACTGGACGCCCACGGCGCCCTGACCGGCGACACGGAGCCGACCGCGGAGGACTGGCAGGACATTCTGACCTTCGCGGCCCGCGCCGCCGCACTCACCTGCGCACGGGCGGGGGCGCAACCGCCGTACGTCGACGAGGTGGCCGAAGCCGAGCGGTCGGCAGACATGGCCTAGACGATGTGGGCGACAAGGGACCGCCCGGGGACGGTGGCTACGGCGTACCGGGAAGCCGGACCGTGACGAGGAGGCCGCCGGCGGGGCGGGGGACGAGGTCGAGGGTTCCGTCGTGGGCGCGGACGATGCTGTGCACGATGGCCAGACCGAGGCCGACTCCGGCGTGCTCGTCGGTGCGTACGCGTTCCGTTCCGCGCTGGAAGGGTTCGGTGAGGGTCGGTACCAGTTCCAGTGGGAGCCGACGGCCCGTGTTCTCGACCCGCAGCACGCTCGTGTCGCCCTGCGCCTCGGTGTGGACCGTCACGGCGCCCCCGGTCGGGAGGTTGTGGACGACGGCGTTCTGGACGAGGTTCGTCACCATCCGCAGCAGGAGCTCTGCGGAGCCGCTGGTCGGGGCCGCCCCGCCGGTGACGTCGAACGTGATCCCGCGCTGTTCCGCGAGGGGAAGCAGCGTTTCGGCGGCTTCTTCGGCGATGAGGGAGAGGTCGACGCCCTCGCGCGCGAAGTTTCCGCCGTCGCCGCGGCTGAGCAGCAGGAGGGCCTCGGTGAGGTCGATCGCCCGCGCGTTGACCTCGTACAGGCGCTCGACGAGTTCGCCCCGGACCCGCGCGGGGTCCTTGCGGGCGACGTCGAGGAGCGCCCGCGAGATCGCCAGCGGGGTGCGCAGTTCGTGGGAGGCGTTCGCAGCGAACCGCTGCTGCTCGGCGACGTGGGATTCGAGCTGTTCGAGCATCGAGTCGAACGCGTCGGAGAGTTCACGGAATTCGTCCTGGCGGCCCTTCATGCGGATCCGGTGGGACAGCGACCGGTTCCCGGCCGTCCTTGCCGCATCCGTGATCCGGGTGAGGGGTGCGAGCATCCGGCCGGCGAGGATCCACCCTCCTACGAGGCCGAGCACCAGCAGGAACGCCAGGACTGCGGCTGCCCTCGGCGCGAAGACGCGCAGGAGGCTGGACCGGATGGGGAAGACGCCGTCGCCGGGGATGCCGGAGGGGACGATGAGCGTCGCCCGCTCGGGGACGTAACGCAGGAGGAACACCCACACCGCCGCGAGCAGCAGGACGCCGGCGAGCATGAGGAATCCGGCGTAGCTGAGGGCGAGCTTGGAGCGAACGCTCAACCCACGCGCTCTAGCCACGGTCCCTTCCCCCGGGTCCGGCCTCTGGTTGCGTGTCGATGCGGTAGCCGACACCGGGAACGGTGGCGATGATCCATGGTTCGCCGAGCCGTTTGCGCAGTGCGGAGACGGTGATGCGCACCGCGTTGGTGAGGGGGTCCACGTTCTCGTCCCAGGCCCGTTCCAGCAGCTCTTCGGCGCTGACGACCCCGCCCTCGGCGGCGACGAGGACTTCCAGCACGGCGAACTGTTTGCGGGTGAGCGCGACGTAGCGTCCGTCGCGGAAGACCTCCCTGCGGAAGGGGTCGAGCCGCAGGCCCGCGATCTCACGGACCGGGGGCCGGGCGTACGCGCGTCTGCGGTCGAGCGCCCTGAGCCGCAGGACGAGCTCCCGCAGCTCGAACGGCTTGGTGAGGTAGTCGTCGGCGCCGAGCTCGAATCCTGAAGCCTTGTCGTCGATCCGGTCGGCGGCGGTGAGCATGAGGATCGGGATGCCGCTGCCGGAGGCGACGATGCGGCGGGCGACCTCGTCGCCGGAGGGGCCGGGGATGTCGCGGTCGAGGACCGCGAGGTCGTAGGAGTTGACGCTGAGCAGTTCCAGGGCGGAGTCGCCGTCGCCGGCGATGTCGGCGGCGATCGCCTCCAGCCGCAGACCGTCACGGACGGCTTCGGCCAGGTAGGGCTCGTCCTCCACGATCAGTACACGCATGTCAGAAGCCTAAGCACCAGGGCATATCGCCGACGTATTCAAAGACGCGTGTGCACGCCGGACACGCGGCTCAGCCTGCCGGTGCCGGCACGGGGCGAGGCCGGTCCGAGGGCGCTTCCGCCGTAGTGCGCCACCAGCGGCGCGACGCCAGCCCGGCCAGCACGGCCCCGGCGGCGTTGACCAGTACGTCGTCCACGGAGGACACCCGGTCCAGCCGCAGGACGTACTGTGCGGTTTCGACCAGGACCGAGCAGCCCGCCCCGAGCGCCAGGACCCGCGGCAAGGACGCAGGCGCCGCGAACCGCATCGGGGCGAAGAACCCCAGCGCCGCGAAGACCAACAGGTTGCCGACGATCCCGAGCGAGCCCATCGTGACCAGGTCCCGCAGCGGTACCAGGCTCACCCGGGCGGGGACGATGCCGGCCCCGCCGCCCGGCATCATGGTCATCCAGACGAACGGCACCGTCCCGTGGACCATGCCCACCTCGGCCAGCGACATCGGCCACGCCGATGTGACGCCGGCGGCACGCCGACGCCGCGCCAGAGCCCACGCCACCAGCACGGCCAACGGCAGCGCGATCAGCGTCATGAGCACCACACCGTTGAAGGTGTCGAAGCAGCCGTGCCACCGCCCTGCCATGCACCTCGGAGCGGACATCATCAGCGGCCCCCGCACGACGAACGCGGCGCTCGCGAGGGCGAGGACCGCCAGGCCGAGGAGCACGATCCTGCGCGTGCGGCGGGGCGGTGCCGGCAGCGGTGCGTTGTGGTTCATGTCCCCATGGGAGACGGAGGGCCGTTGCGGTGGCGTATGCGATTTTCGATACGCCCGCGATATACGTCATACGTCATCCGCCAATCCTCGGCATCACGGAACTGACGATGCTCGGCTACGGCCCCCATCCGCTTGCCAGATGGGCAGGAGGTAGCCTGGCCGCCTACCGGCCACGGGAGGGCATGTGCCTGCGATTCACGAGCGCTACTCGGAGGAGTTGCGGTCCGAGTTCGACTATCTGTCCACCTGGCTGCCCAACTCCCCCATAGAACTGGGCGATGTCGGCCGACTGCACCGGGACAGGTTCGAACGGGTCACCTCTCTCGCCGAGTTGGGCATGCCGTACGAGGAGCGAGTACGCGAGCGGGGCGTGGACCTGGAGTACAGCTCGGCGGCCAGCATCGACATCGCCGAGGTGGGCGCGGCCGCCCCGGCCATGGCGCAGATCAGCGTGTCGTTCACGCGCCGCCACGGGATCGTCTTCCAGGCCAGGGCGTGCCGGATCAGCGAGATCGCCGACCGCGCGGAGCTCGGCAGACGCGTGCTGGAACGGTCGCGTACGGCCGACTGGCCTGCCGGTCAGGTGGTCATCACCGAGGTGGTCACCACGGGCCCGGCGGTGGTGCTCATCTCCCAGCAGCAGGACGCCCGGGTGGACCTCGAAGCGGATCTGACCGCAGTGGCCGGTGTGCTTCCGCTGGCCTCCCTGTCGGTCGGACTCAACGTCATCCGGTCCAAGGGCATCGGCGTGAAGGTGATCGCACCGGACGGCCTCACGCCGCTGTTCCGCGTGTCGGGGGTCCGGCGGCGCCTGCTGGGTGGCGAGGCGTTCGGCAACCGCGGTACCGCGGCTACCCCGCAGGGCGGAGGCGGGGCGGGCGACCACGTCTTCGCGGAACTCACCTACGAAGACCTGGGGGTCTGAGATGGCCGCCGGGCCACAGATCAAGATCTCCAAGGAGCTTGAGCGGACCCTCGGCGAATGCGACGTGCTGCACGGACAGGGCAGGCACGAGGCCGTGCTCGCGAAGCTGAGCGAGCTGGTGTCCGGTGGCACGGAGCTGTCCGAGCCGGCGGACTTCGGCCTGGCCCATTGCCACCTGCGCATGGGGCGGGCCGCCCGGCACCTCGGTCGGCCGGCGGACGCGTGGCGGTGGGCCAAAACCGCGCAGGAGCTGTTCCACCGCTGCCACGACGGCCTGGGCTGCATGCACGGCATCCAGGAGATGTACCGGATCGCCGACGCGCCGGGCGCGTCCCCCGAGAACCCCTTCTCCGTCGCCGGCATGGCCACGCAGCACGCCATGGAACACGGACCGTCCCGCCTGTTCCCGCACTGGATCGCCACCTACACCGAGGGCATGCGCCGCGTCGAGGGACCCGACCGGGTGCCCGAGTACGCGGCCGCCGCCGCACGGTACGCCAGGGAGATCCTCGCCCGGGAACCGGCGGAGCTGGCCAGAACGCTCAACGAACTCAGCCTCACCCTGCACCGGATCGGCGACGACACCGCTGCCCGGTCGCTCTGCGAGGAGGCGGTCGCGCTCGCGCGCACGGGCGGCGTACGGGAGACCGATCTGGGGGTCATGCTCGGCAACCTGGGCAAGCTGCTGGCGATGGCGGGTGAGCCGGAGGCGGAGGCAGTACTGCTCGAAGCCATACGGATCCTGGCGGCGGATCACCCCGAAGCGGGCGGCTACGACGTGTCCGAGTACCTGAACAGCGCGCGCGCCAACCTCGCCGCGTTCCACCAGACGAGCGGCGACCCGGCCACCGCGAGAGGGATCTACCAGGACCTGCTCGGGGCGGGGGCGCAGCCGGCGTCCGTGCTGCACAACTACGCGAGTCTGTCGGAGGACACCGGCGACCTCGCCCGGCAGCGGATGCTGCTCGACCTCGCGCACGACGCGCCCGCGGAGCCCACCGCCGGGCCGGACGATCCCGCCGTTACGTTCCAGCTCCTGGTCATGGAGGCGGAGTCCGAGAGCGCGCTCGGCAACCTCCCTCTGGCCGTCGATCTCATCCTGCGCGCCGCCGAGGTGGAGCGGCACATGCCCGCACGCTCACCGCACCGGGCCGCGGTCGTCACCGTCATGCTCGCCGGCTACGGCCGACCGGTCACCGACGAGCAGCTCGCCGAAGCGCTGGCGGCGGCGGCCGCCGACCCCGACTGCGCACCCGGTCTGCTGCGTTCGATGTGGGGCGCGGTCGGAGCGTACCGCCTCGGCCAGGGGCGAGCCGCCGACGCGATGGCATGCCTCAGGACTGCCGTCGAGGGCCTCGATCCGCGCGAGGCTGACGCACGGGTACTCAAGACCTTCACCCTGCTGGCCGCCGCCCACGAGGCCCTCGGCGAGCCGGACCAGGCCGAGCAGTTGTACCGGCTGGTGGCCGCGCGCCTGCGGGAGCGGACGGACGCCCCGCCGCGGAGCGTGGCCGAACCCCTGTTCCTCCTCGGACGGCTGTGCCTCAGGACAGGACGGTCCGTAGCCGCAGCCACGTACTTGCAGGAGCACCTCGACATCGAGGACATCCACCTCCTCAAGGTCTTCGGATCATCCTCCGAGGAGCAACGCCTCGCCTTCGCCCGCATGTTGCAGGCCGACCTCGACCGCCTGCTCCCCGAGCTGCTGGTCACCAGCGACTACGACCCGGCGCCCCAGCTGGTGGAGGTACTGGCGAACGCGGTGCTGCGGAGGAAGGCGATCGTCGCCGAGGCCGTCGCCCGCGACCGCACCATGCTGACGAACGGCCCGGACGAGCGGATCGCGGCCATAGCCGACGAACTGACCGTCATACGCCACGAGTTGCAACACCTGGCGCTCAACAGCCCGGACCCACAACGAGAGGCCGGGCTGAGGGACCGCCGGCGCCGCCTGGAGATGCTGCTGACCGACCGGCTCTCCCGGACCGACACCGGCGAAGCACCGACCCTGCCGACCTGGCAGGCGGTCGCGGCGGCGCTGCCCCCGGACACCGCGCTCGTCGAGTACCACCAGATGACACTGGACGAGGACGACGCGGTGTGCCTGAGCCTCGTACTCACCGCCCAGTCACCGCCACGCCTCTTCCTGCACGACGTCACCAGCAATCTCGACAAAGCCATCGATCTCTGGCGGGACCTCCTGATCCGCGGCGACATCCGGGAGCCCGCCCTGGGCGCGGAGCTGCACCGGGTCCTCATCGACCGGATCGCCCCCGCGCTCACGGGCATCACCAAGCTGCTCATCTCCCCGGACAGCGGCTTCGGCCGCCTCCCCTTCGCCGCGCTTCCCTCGGGCGACGGCACCCGCCTGATCGACACGTACGAGATCGGGCTGGTCACCACCGGCCGGGACCTGCTCCGCGGCCGCTCCCACCACCGCCCGTCGCCTCCCGTGGTGTTCGCCGACCCCGACTACGACGCCGGCCGCACCGGCGACGGCCCCGCGCTGTTCGAGCCGCTGCCCCATGCCCGCGACGAGGGGCGGTGGATCGCCGAGCGCATCGGCGCCGACCTGTGGACCGGGCCGGAGGCGACGGAATCACGCCTCCGGACGGTGCGGGCGCCGCTGGTGCTGCATTTGGCCACCCACGGGTACGCGTCACACGAACCGCTGCGTCCCGGCGGCCACCCGCCGACGGACGGCCCGCCACCGGAGCCCGCCCCGGAGACGGACCCGATGCTGTGCTCCGGCCTCGCACTCGCCGGCGCGAACACCTGGCTGGTCGCGCAGCAGCCCGTGGAATCCGCCGGGGACGGCATCCTCACCGCCGCAGACGTCTACGACCTCGACCTGCTCGGCACCGAGATGGTGGTGCTGTCGGCATGCGGCACCGGCCTCGGCCGGTACCAGCCGGGAGAGGGCGTCTTCGGCCTCCGCCGCGCGTTCGAGATCACCGGGGCCAGATCCGTACTCGTCAGCCTCTGGGACGTCCCCAGCGCCCCGACCGCCCTGCTGATGCGCGAGTTCTACCGCGCGTTGCTGCGCGGCCGGCCGCGCACCGCGGCCCTGCGCAGCGCCCAGCAGGCCGTCCGCCGCCGCTACCCGGAGCCGGTCGCGTGGGCACCGTTCGCCCTCTTCGGCGATCCGGCGCCCATCCCCTGGTGACGCCGCTGACCGTTGTACTCCCGGGCGGTGGCTCAGTGGCCGTCGCGGCGCCGCTCGTATCGCCACACCGCGTCGAGTTCGTATTCGTGCGGGGTGCCGGGCGGCGCGGGCGGAAGGCGGCGCGCCCCTTCCACGCACCGCTCGTCGTCGTGGAGGGCGAGCCCGTACACGGCGACGACCCGGACCCGGCGGTCCGCGTCGTCCAGCAGAGCGGCCATGGCATCGGTGAAGACGGGATCGCGGTCCCTGCCCTCGGCAACCGCCAGGCAGGCGCTCCGTCGCACCACTGTGTCCGTGTCCGTCATCAGTACCAACAGCGCCGCACGAGCACTGGCAGAGAAGGCAGGCAGCTCGGGCCATGTGCCGAGCCCTCGCGCCACCGCGCACCGTAGCCGGGCGTCGGGGTGGCCGGCGTAGGGCAGGAGGGCCGCGTCGGCGCGCGGATCGCCGTGCTCTCCGAGAGCGACCAGCACTTCGGCGAGCACGGCGAGGTCCTCTTCCTCGGTCGACCAGTCGGTGAAGAGGTCCAGGGCGGGGCCGGCGAACGCGTCCTCGTCACTGTCGTCGAAGAGGTGGGTCAGCCGTAGCAACTCGGCGCCGAACAGCCGGTGGGCCGCCTCCGGATGCGTGCGCAGGGCCGCGGCAGCCGCCCAGGTCTCCTGGTCGCGACGGTGGGCCAGCAGGATGGTGGCACGTCCCCATGCGGGGTGGTCCGGGTCGTGGGCCAGCGCGCGTGCCGTCAGCTCCTCGAAGGAGGTGCGGATGCGGAGCAGTTCCTCCAGGTCCGTGAGAATCGCCGCGTGTCCCTCGCGAACGGTCATCCCCCCGAGGACGTACTCGTCGACGCTGCAGTACTCGTCGTCCTGGACCCGGGTGCGGACGAGGCCGTCCTGGCAACCCGTGCGGCGCCGCATTTCGGTGTCGACGCCCGTCTCGTACCAGTGGCGCGCGAGATCCCGCATCTCCAGGAGCTCGGACTCGCCGTACCTGCCCCGGATCCTGCTGTCCAGGAGCGCCTCGACCAGCGCGGGCGAGCCCGAATCGACCGCTGCGCGCAGCGGCAGCAGCTCGTCCGGTCCGCACTGGCCGGGATCTGCACCGTACTGGAGCAGCAGCTGGGCGATGTCCCCGGCGTACATCCGGACCGCGAGACAGAACGCGACGTCCCGCGCATCGTGATCGCCGTCCTCCCGGAGAAGGCTCTCGACCAGGGCGGTGTCTCCGGTCCGCACCGCGGACATCAGGGCGGGCTCGCCGCCCGCCGAACCGCTCGCACCCTCGCCAACGCCCATGACTCTGCTCCCCCGTCGCGTTCTCGCAGCTCAGTGTAGGTCTGCCGAGCCGGCCCGATGGGATCATGCGGAGGACGTCCTCCCCGAACCACGCGATGACCTGGTGCGGAAACTGCGTGGCTGTTGAGTTCCCGGCGCCGGTATCGTCCGGTCTCAGACCAGCCGCATCAGCGGCCTCCCGCGTTCAGAGAGCGATTCACATGACCAGCCGGCGCGCAACGACGACCCTATGGCGCCCCACCGGCCCCGAGGAGCTGGACCTGGTCCGCGAGCTGAACTGGCGTGCTTGGCCGCCTCGGCTCCCCGAGCAGCCGATCTTCTACCCCGTCCTCAACGAGGACTACGCGATCAAGATCGCGAGGGACTGGAACGTCAAGCACAGCGGTGTCGGCTTCGTTACCCGCTTCGAGGTCGAGTCGGAGTTCTTGAGCCGCTACCCCGTCCAGCAGGTCGGGGGGCGGACGATCCTCGAGCTGTGGGTTCCTGCTGAGGAGCTGGACGACTTCAACGCTCACATCGTCGGCGCGATCGAGGTGGTCCACGAGTTCCGCTGAGGCAGAGCGGCTTATCCACGGGGGCACGGTGTCGGTGCTGCCGCTCGTTATGGGCCTTGCTTGACCTTGACGCGGCGGCAGGGTTTCTCCTGAGAAAACCGCCGACTCTCCAGCCTCCATCCCTGGCCTGCCGGTCACGACGCCGGTCAACGGCCCCTTGGTGCTCGCGGCAAGGGGCCGGGGCGGGTCAGGGGAGGTGGGCATCCAGGTGTGGCGCGAAGCGGCGGAGCGCGGAGTCCGTCTGTTCACGCTGCCGCTTCTTCCCGGTGCCGAACTGCGGCGGCAGCCGGATCACGACGCGGTGCGGGGTCCTCGGGCGCACCCCCCACTCCCGGCCCGGAAGTTCCGCGCCGTGGCGCAGGCGGAGGTGGAGGGCGTAGTTCTGTCCGTCCACGAAGGTGAGCTCGGCGATGTCGGCCCACCGGACGACCGTCCGAGCGGGGAAGCCGGGCAGCAACCGCGGACTGCGGACGGCGATGCCGTAGCTTGCAGCGAGGCCAGTTGCCGTCGTACCGCCTCGTCGAACTCGGCGTCGACGCCCTGCGGCCGGGTGACCGAGGCCGGCAGGTGTCTAAGGTCGCGTCCATGACGAGGACCACTCCCCCGCGCCCGCTCGATGTTGAGGCACTCTTCCCGGAACTGGCCCTGTACCGGGGCACGACGACGCGGCTCCACCCGCGGCCGGGCAGCCCGGAGGTGTCGGCCAGCTCCGTCGGCGGTCCCATGCTGTGGCCGGCCGACGAGCCCTGGCCGGTGTGCAGCGAGGCTCACGGCCGCGGGCAGGGGCGCAAGCCGGCCGACATCCGCCGGCACCGGCGGGTTCTGGCCGCCGTATGGAACCGCGAGGAAGACCCGGGTCCGACGGACGAGGAGCGCGGTCTCCTGGAAGCGTTGAGCCGGGAGCACCGGCTGCCAGGGGTGTCCGAGACGGATGTGCTGCCCTTGATCGGCGTCGCGCAGCTGTACCGGCGGGATGTCCCCGATCTGGCGGCCGGGCCGGACGACTGTGATCTGCTCCAGGTGTTCTGGTGCCCTTTCAACGCGCACGGCCCGAGCCGTTACGACCTGGATCTGCACGTCCGCTGGCGGCGCTCCTGGGAGGTCGGCGAGGTGCCGGCTTCGCCGCCGGAGCCGTTGGTCGTTGGGGCGGCGAGGTTCGTGCCGGAGCCCTGCGTGCTGTACCCGGAGCAGGTGGTCACCTACCCGTTCGCCGGTCTGCTGCCCAAGGAGCTGTGCGCCCGGATCGACGCCTGGGAGGAGGAGGCCGCTGAAGACTCGGCCGAGCCCGTCGCCTACCAGTACGACCTGTCCATCCCGCCCGGCTGGCGTGTGGGCGGCTTCGCCTCCTGGCACGCGACCGACCCGTACCCCATGGACTGCCCGGCCTGCAGGACACCGATGCGCCTGCTGCTGACCATCGACAGCTCCGAGTGGGACGGCGGAAGCGGCAGTTGGAGGCCGTGGGAGGACCGGCGCCGGCCCACATACGGTGCCGCTACCCCCACCGAGATCATCGTGGGCCGCTTCGGCGAGCTCAACCTCTTCGCCTGTCCCACCGATCCCGGGCATCCGCACCGCTGGAGCATCCAGTAGCTGCTCGACGTATCCGTTGGCTGATGCCCAGCAGGATCAGACTCTTGCTTCACTGAGCTTCTTCGATGTGGCCACCGATCGGGTGACGGTCCGTGAAGCGAAACGAGCGAGGCCCCCGGGCTGTTGATCGAGATGTCTGACGTCTGAATTACGTTGATTTAGCGTCTTACGGACTCCCCAACCGGAACGGGCCACTTCCCCCGTTCCGGTTGGGGAGTTCTCGTGTGACAGGCGGCTGATTTCGCCCCGATGGCGCTAACGTCGTGCGCGGCTCCGGTGTCTTTGAGCGGTGACACCGCTCGGCCGGCCCGGGCCTGCTCCTACGTACGTGTTCCGCACCTAGAACCGACGACGCAAGGGGAATCGATTCCATGACCGTCACAGCAGCACACCGCACCATGTCACCGCGTCGCTCCGCCGCCCGCGCGGCGGCCGTGGCGGCCCTGTCCGCCGCCGCGCTCCTCGGCGGCGGTCTCACGGCCCAGGCCGCCGCACCCGCCCGCACGACGGGCGCGGCCGTGGAGCTCGCGCCGGCCGGTGCGCTCGCCACCCAGTGCTACTACAAGGTCAACGCCAGCGGCGGTCTGCTGATCCGCAGCGGTCCCGGCACCGGCTACTCGGTCGTCGGCTCCTACGCCAACGGCTCCACGATCCTCGCGTCGGCGTCCACCACCAACGGTTTCCGCAAGGTGGGCACCAACCGCTGGGTCTCCTCGGCGTACACCGTCCGCATCGTCAACCTTCCCTGCGAGTAAATCCCTCCAGCGGCCGGCGGCCTGTCCGCTGCCTCCGACCGGCCTCCGAATTCATCACTGAGCTTCTTCAGCGTTGCAGCTCCAGTGTGAGGACGGCCTTGGCGATTGACGTCATGCGGTTGGGACTGCATCGGGACCTGCGGAAGATCCGCCAGGACTTCAGGCGGGCGACGCCGCGTTCGACGGGTGCCCGTGTGGCGGCCAGGGCACGGTTGCGGGTCTTCTCAGTGGGGGTCAGTTCCTGCAGGGGCCTGCGTTTGATGCCCGTGGTCAGCCACGGACCGGCGCCCTGGTAGGCGAGATCGGCCACGATGGGAACGCCCTGGCGCTCGCAGATGCGGATGATCCGGTGGGTGCGGGCGGCGGTCAGGTCGTGAGTGCGGCCCGGCAGGGCGGGCGAGAGCCACAGCAGCCGGCCGCCGGGATCGGTGAC